>NZ_JBEZZF010000089.1:0-17105 GCF_040639055.1 Promicromonospora sp. NPDC023987
TCCACGATTTCTTACCGATAGTCCCAGGAGAAGAGTCTTGCTCGGCTTCAACGACCCAGTGGCAGATGCGTCGGCTCAGCCGCGCCGGGCCGACAAATACCCCGCACTCAACGAGGGGTTATTCGGTTGTTACGCCTGCCGCCTCGTTGACCGTGGCCACATAGGTCGGCATGCCTGCCGCCTCGAGCTCGGCAACGTACGCGTCCCACTCGTCCATCGGCCGCTCGCCCAGGATGAACTGCGAGCTCGCGGTCATCACCATGTCCTGGAGATTGGTCTGCAGCAGGGACGCCTCCTCGCGCTGCATCTCGTCCATGGCGATCCCGGGGCCGTTCTCCGCGACCTCCTTCTGGTTCATCTCGTCGAGGAAATCCTGCACCTCGGGCGAGAGCGTCGACTTCACCAGGTCCTCGGTGGACCCGTGGGCGAGCGACCACACCCCGTTGTAGTAGCCGAAGTCGGTGTTCAGCTGCTTGGTGCCGTCCGGGTTGAGGCCACCCCAGTCGACGTCCTCCGCCAGCGTGCGGGTGCCGTCGGCGTCCTTGGTGTAGGTCTCGCCCTCGACGCCCCACTTGGCGAACTCGAGGCCCTCGTCGGAGTAGTAGAGCCAGTCGACGAACTGGAGCAGTGCGACGAAGTCGTCCCGCTCGGCGGCGCTCGACGACAGGGCGATGCCGGACTCGAACTGCCCGCCGGTGGTGGCGTCCATGATGTTCCCCGCCGGACCGGCCGGGACCACGATGTGCTTCACCTCGGCGTCCTTGTTGCCCGCTTCCTCGAAGCCCGTGCGGTAGACGACGGCCTCCTGGTCGTTCGACCCGATGGCGGCCGCCTTGCCGGTGGTGAACTTCGCCTTGGCCGAGTCGTCGTCCTGCGTGATCCCCTCGGGGTCCAGCAGGCCGCGCTCGACGAGGTCGGCGAAGTAGGCGATCAGGTCCTTGTAGCCCGCGGAGGCGCCCGTGTACTCGTACTCGGAGCCGTTCCAGACCACGCCGTCGCCGAAGCCCCAGCCCGCCTCGGTGCCGAACCCGCCGGCGGCGGCCTGGAGGGTGGCCTCCATCGGTCCGTTGATGGACCAGCGCTCGGTGTACGGGTAGTCGATCTCCGGGTGCTCCTCCTTGATCACCTCGAGCTGGTCGGCGAACTCCTCCCACGTCTTGGGGTCCTCCAGGCCGGCGTCCTCCCACCAGTCCCCGCGGATGGCTACCGAGTACGAGGGCTTCGGGTTCTCGTGCAGGCCGGGCAGCACGTAGAACTTTCCGTCGGCCTGCCGCAGGCGGTCCAGCTCCTCCTGCAGCCCCCACTTCTCGACCTTGTCCATGAAGTTCGGCAGGTAGTCGAGGTAGTCGGAGATCGGCAGCACCGCACCACCGGAGGTGAGCGTCTCGACGTCGGCCGCGTAGGTCGACGGGATGAGGTCGGCCGCGTCGCCCGAGCTGATCAGGAGCGACCGCTTCTGCTGCCAGTCGGAGAGCGGCACGGACTGGATGTCGAAGGTGACGTTCCGGTCCTCCTCGAGGTGCTCGAGGATCGACCAGTCGTCCTGCAGCGGGTAGTTCGGGTGGTCGCGGTACATCAGACCGAGCTCGATCGGCTCGGTCGCCTTGAAGCTGGTGCCGACGCCGTAGTCCTCCATGGCGCCGACCATCTTGTCGGCCATGTCGACGGGGCCGCCGTCGTCATCGCCGCTGCCGGACGAGCACGCGGTGAGCGTGAGTCCGAGGGCGGCCACGGCGGTCGCCGCGACAGCCTTTCTACGGGTGATCCTCATGGTTTTCCTCCGGGGTGTGAACGTCGTCGTTCGACGGCGGATGGGTTCGACGGGTGTACGGCGCGCTCAGCCCTTCACGGAGCCGAGCATCACGCCGGACACGAAGTACTTCTGCACGAACGGGTAGAGGCACACGATTGGCAGCGCGGTGAGCAGCATCGTCACCGCCTTGACGTTGGCGCCGACCTGCACGGCGATGTCGCTCAGCCCTTCGCCGGTGCCGGTGGCGCCCGCGATGATGTTCCGCAGGAACACGGTCACGGGGTACAGGTGCGGGTCGTCCATGTACAGGAACGCGGGGAACCAGGAGTTCCAGAACCACACCGCGTAGAACAGGACCATCGTGGCGAGCACCGCCTTGCTCAGCGGCAGCACCACCCGGAAGAAGATCCCGTAGGTGGTGAGGCCGTCGATGGCGGCGGCCTCCTCGAGCTCGGTCGGGAAGTTCTCGAAGAACGACTTCATGACGAGCAGGTTGAAGACGTTGATCGCCTGTGGGATCACGATGGCCCAGATCGTGTTCTTGAAACCGAGCTCGCTGACCAGGATGTAGTTCGGGATGAGACCGCCGGTGAAGAACATCGTGAAGACCGCGAAGCCGATCAGCAGCATGCGACCCTTCAGGTACTTCTTCGACAGCACGTACGCGAACGTCGTGGTCAGCGCCATGGCGATGACGGTGCCGACCAGCGTGTAGACGACGGTGTTCAGGTAGTTGCGCCAGAAGAGGTCCTGGGACAGCACCGACATGAGCGTCGTCGTGTTGAAGCCGATGGGCCAGACCGTGACGTTGCCGCTGCTGATCGCGGCCTCGGTGCTGAACGCCCGGGCCGCCAGGTTGAGGAACGGGTACAGCGTGACGGCGGCGACCAGCACCAGCACGACGGCGTTGACCCAGCGGAACACCGTGTAGCCCGGGGCGTCCTTGATGGTGGTCGTCCGCGGTAGCGGGCGGGCCAGGTCCGGACCCTTCGGGACCGGGTTGACGGCGGGGTCGGCGGGGTCGGCGACGGGGGCGGTGTTCACCACAGGGAGCTCCCGGTGACTCGGCGCGAGATCGCGTTGGCGGAGAAGACGAGGACCAGACCGATCACTGCCTCGAACAGGCCGATCGCCGTGGCGTAGCTCAGCTGCCCGGAGGTCAGGCCGACGCGGTAGATGTACGTGGAGAGCACGTCCGCCGTCGGCTGGGTCAGCGTGTTGTAGAGAAGGAAGATCTTCTCGAAGCCGACCTGCATGAACTGGCCGATGTTGAGGATGAGCAGCACCACCATCGTGGGCCGGATCCCGGGCAGTGTGACGTGCCACGTCTGCTGCCAGCGGTTGGCGCCGTCGATCCGGGCGGCCTCGTAGAGCTGCGCGTCGATGGTGGTCAGCGTGGCCAGGTAGAGGATGGTGCCCCAGCCGACCGTCTGCCAGACCTCGGACGAGATGTAGATGGTGCGGAACCAGTCCGCCTGCTGCATGAACGAGATCGGGTCCCCGCCGAACAGCTCGACGAGCCGGTTCACCGTGCCGTCCAGCGCCGTCAGCTCGAACACGAAGCCGGCCACGATCACGATGGACATGAAGTGCGGCAGGTAGCTGACCGTCTGCACGAACCGCTTGAACAGCCGCGAGCGGAGCTCGTTGAGCAGGAGGGCCAGGATGATCGGCAGCGGGAACACGATCAGGAGTGTCAGACCGCCGATGATCACCGTGTTCTGGAACGCCTGCCAGAACGCCTGGTCCTGGATGAACCGCTCGATGTAGTAGAGCCCTACCCACTCCTCGCCGAAGATCGAGCCACCGGGGCGGAACCGGCGGAAGGCGATGACGTTGCCGGCCATCGGCAGGTAGCGGAACACCAGGAACCACACGATCGGCAGGATCGCGAAGGTGTAAAGCCGCCAGTGCTTGCGCAGGGCCAGGCCCCACGTCTCGTTGCCACGCAGCTCAGTTGCCATCCCCACCTCGTTGTGGAACGTTTTCGAAACTATCGGCGTCATCACCGATAGTGCTTGCGTCTGGGACAGTAGAGTGGCAGGCGTCACATCGTCAAGACGGTCCCAACTGCTGGTGGGTCACGATCTAGATACGGTGTACCTTCAGTTCGAAAGTTCCGCGAACAATCTCGAAAGGCGGAGGCGATGACCGGCGTACGCCCGGGCCCCACCATCGCGTCGATCGCGACCGAGCTCGGCCTGTCCGTGCCTACCGTCTCCAAGGTCCTGAACGGCCGGGCCGACGTCGCACCCGCCACCCGGGACCGCGTCGAGGCGGCCCTGGAGAAGCACCAGTACCGCCGACGGCGACCGGCGACGGCTCCCGCGGGCACCGGCCTGATCGACCTCGTCTTCCACCGGCTCGGCTCGGGCTGGTCCATGGAGATCATCCGCGGCGTCGAGGCGGCGGCCGCGGAGTCCCGGACCAGCGTGATCCTGTCCGAGCTGGGCGGCGAGCACCGCCCGCCCGCCAGGTGGCTCGACACGACCATCGCGCGGCCGCCGCTCGGCGTGCTGCTCGTCGCGGCGAACCTCTCGGAGGCCCAGCACCAGCAGCTCGACCGGCGCGGTATCCCCTACGTGGTGATCGATACCGACGGCGAGCCGCCGGCCGACGTCGCCTCGGTGGGCTCGGACAACTGGAACGGCGGGCTGCAGGCCACGCGGCACCTGCTCGCGCTGGGGCACCGCCGGGTCGCGATGATCACCGGGCCCTGGGACATGCTGTGCAGCCGCGCCCGCGTCGACGGGTTCCGGTCGGCGCACGAGGAGCGCGGCGTCGCCGTCGACCCGGCGCTGGTGCGCGAGGGTAACTTCTACGTAGAGGCGGGGTTCGACCTCGGCGTCGAGCTGCTGTCCCTGCCGGACCGCCCGACCGCGGTGTTCGCCGGTTCCGACATGCAGGCCCTCGGACTGCTCCGTGCCGCACACCAGCTCGGCCTGCGCGTGCCGGAGGACCTCTCGGTGGTGGGTTACGACGACCTGCCGCTCGCCTCGTGGGTCGGGCCGCCGCTCACGACCGTGCGGCAGCCGCTCGCCGAGATGGGAGCGGCCGCCACCCAGATCCTGATCGACATCGCACGCGGCCGGTCGCCGAAGGTCCGCCGCCTCAACCTCTCGACGGAGCTGGTGGTCCGGGACTCGACGGCGCCGCCGGCCTGACCCTCAGAGGGCGCGCGCGTGGGCTGCCAGCCGGTCGAACGCCGCGTCCAGCTCCGGGTCCACCACCTGCGCCTCGGGGTGCGCGTCGAACCAGGACATCTGCTCCACCGCACCGATGTCGTAGGTGATGGTGGTGCCGAACTCCGGCACGAGCGTGCGCACCTTCGAGATGTCGAAGACCATCGAGTGCGCCTTGTCGCCGACCAGGCCGGCGCCCATCTCCGGCAGCACCCGCGCGATCGTCTCGGACGCCACGTGCACCAGGTCCGGGTTCGACACGCCCGCCGCCTCGGCCAGCCAGATGTAGATCTGGTCCCACGTGGGCGCGTGCGTCCCGGTGATGTGGAAGGTGTCGCCCACCGCGAGCGGATGACCGAGCAGCCCCACGAACCCGACGGCGAAGTCCTCGGTGTGCGTCAGCGTCCACAGCGACGTGCCGTCGCCGTGGACCACCACGGGCTTCCCGGTGCGCATGCGGGCGACGTCGGTCCAGCCGCCCGACGTCGGCAGCAGCGTGCGGTCGTACGTGTGCGACGGCCGCACGATCGTCGCGGGGAACCCGCTGTCCCGGTATTCCCGGACCAGCAGGTCCTCGCACGCGATCTTGTCGCGGGAGTACTGCCAGAACGGGTTGCGCAGCGGTGTGGACTCCCGGACCGGCAGCCGCGACGGCGGCGTCTGGTACGCCGACGCCGACGAGATGAACACGTACTGCCCGGTCCGGCCGGCGAACTGCGCGACGTCGCGCGCCACGTGCTCGGGGCTGAACGCCCGGAACTGCGCGACGACGTCGAACTCCCGGCCGCCCAGCGCCGCGGCCACCGACCCGGCGTCGTTCGCGTCCGCGACGAGGGTCTCCACCTCCGTCGGGAGCGACCGGGTCGAGGACCGGCCCCGGTTGAGCACCGTCACCCGGTGCCCGAGCCGCGCGGCCCGGGCCACCGAGGCATGGCTGATGATTCCGCTTCCACCGATGAACAGGATGCTCTGGGACATGGCCCCAATCCTCGCACCGACGGCACCATCTACGCTGGTCGGCGACGTGATCAGCGCTGGACGCGCGCGCTGCCACCGCCCGCCAGCTTGGCGACCTCCGCGAGCGTCACCATGGTGGTGTCGCCCGGGGTCGTCATCGCCAGGGCACCGTGCGCGGCGCCGTACTCGACGGCCTCCTGCAGCGAGCCGAGCTCCATGAGCCCGTACGCCAGGCCGGACGCGAAGGAGTCGCCACCGCCGACACGGTCGAAGATCTCCAGGTCCGAGCGGTGGGTGGCCTCGGCGAAGCCCTCCTTGCGCGACCAGGCGATAGCGCCCCAGTCGTTGCGCGACGCCGACCGCACCCCGCGCAGGGTCGTCGCGATCACCTGGAAGTTCGGGTAAGCCTCCGACGCCGTCTTGATCATGGCCCGGAACGCGCCGGTGTCCAGGTCGGTGAGGTTCTCGTCGACGCCCTCGACCTCGAAGCCGAGCGAGGCCGTGAAGTCCTCCTCGTTGCCGATCATGACGTCCACGTGCTGGGCGAGGCGGCGGTTGACCTCGCGCGCCCGCTCCTCGCCGCCGATGCCCTTCCACAGCGAGGGCCGGTAGTTCAGGTCGTAGGACACGATCGTGCCGTGCCGGCGGGCGGCGGCCATCGCGGCCTCGGCGACGTCGGCGCTGCTCTCGGACAGCGCGGCGAAGATGCCACCCGTGTGCAGCCAGCGCACGCCGCGGGAGAACAGTGCGTCCCAGTCGACGTCATCCGGCTTCAGCTGCGAGATGGCGGTGTTGCCGCGGTCGCTCACGCCGACGGCGCCGCGCGCGCCGAAGCCGCGCTCGGTGAAGTTGAGGCCGTTGCGCACCTGGCGGCCGATGCCGTCGTACGGCACCCACTGCACGTACTGGGTGTCGAGGCCGCCGGTCAGCATGAAGTCCTCGACCAGCCGGCCGATCTCGTTGTCGGCGAGCGCCGTCACGATCGCGCCGCGCAGGCCGAAGCAGCGACGCAGGCCGCGCGCCACGTTGTACTCGCCGCCGCCCTCCCACACGTCGAAGCTGCGGGCGGTACGCACGCGCCGGTTGCCCGGGTCGAGCCGGAGCATCACCTCGCCGAGCGCGACGACGTCGTAGGCACTCTCGGCGGCAGGGCGGACGGTGAGCGAGGTCATCGGTTCTTCTCCTCGGAGTCGATCTGTGCGGCGAGCGCCACGGCGTCGCGGGTACGGGTGGTGATCTGGTCCCAGTCGCCCGCGGTGACGAGCTTGCGGTCGACCATCCATGAGCCGCCGACGGCGAGCACCGGCTTCAGGGTCAGGTAGTCGGCGAGGTTGGCGGCGCTGACGCCGCCCGTCGGCACGAACCGCACGCCCGGGAACGGCGCGGAGAACGCCTTGATGGCGGCCGGCCCGCCGACGACGGACGCGGGGAACAGCTTGACGACGTCAAGCCCCAGGTCGAGCGCCGCCATGATCTCCGACGGCGTGGCGACGCCGGGCAGCACGGGGATGCCGTGCTCCTGCGCGCGCCGCACGACGGCAGCGGACAGCCCCGGCGACACGATGTAGCGGGCGCCGGCGGCTGCGACGTCGTCCACCTGCTGTGCGGTGGTGACGGTGCCTGCACCCACGACGACGTCGGGCTGGTTCGTCGCGACCGCACGGATGGCGTCGACACCGCCCGCGAGGCGCAGGGTGATCTCGGCGACGGGCAGGCCGCCGGCGACGAGCGCGTCGGCCAGGCGGGCGCCTTCGTCAGCGCCGTCGACCACGACGACTGGCACCAGCCGGTGGGCGGCGAGGGTCTCGAGGACAGTGCTGTCCGGGGATGACATGGGGCTCCTTCATGAACTAGTGTTTCGCTATGGTGAACACATATTGTTCACTACGGAACGCATGCTACGTGAGGGAGCCCCATGGAGGCCAGTCCGCTCGGGAGCGTCGACAAGGCGCTGCTGGCGCTCGACGCGCTCGCCGGCTTCGGTGCCGCCGGCGCGCCGCTCGCCGTGCTGGCCCGGGCCGTGGGCGTCAGCAAGCCCACCCTGCACCGCACGCTCGCCGCGCTGCGGCACCGCGGGTATGCCGAGCAGACGCCGGGAGGCGCGTACCGCCTCGGCCCCGCCGCGGTGTCCCTCGGGAGCACCTACCTGGCCGAGGAGAACCTGCCCGCGCTCCTGCACCCGGCGCTGACCGCCCTCAGCGAGAAGACCGACGAGCTGGTGCACCTCGGTGTGCTCGCCGGGCGCGAGGTCGTCTATCTCGACAAGGTCGAGCCGCAGCGTGCGGTGCGCGTGTGGTCCGCCGTCGGACGGCGGCGCGCGGCCGCGACGACCGCACTGGGCCGTGCGCTGCTGTCGGTCCAGGACCTCGACGAGGCGGCGCTCGCCCGGTTCGCCGGCACGGACACGAGCACCCAGCAGCTCCGGGGCGCGCTGGACGGCGCTCGGACGAGCGGCATCGCCGACGAGACCGAGGAGAACGAGGCGGGCATCGCCTGCATCGCCGTGCCGCTGCTGCGGGCCGGGCGCGCCGTCGCCGCCGTCAGCATCACGGCACCGGTGGAGCGGCTACGCGGCGAAGCACGCGCGGAACGGGTCGCGGCGCTCCGGGACGTCCTCCCGCCCCTCCTCCCTGCCGACCTGACAACCCGGTGAGTGCTGGGTATTTGCGCTCTCCAGACCCTGAACGGCGCAAATACCCAGCACTCAGCGAGGTGGACGGTCAGCGGGCTAGCCAGCCGCCGTCCACCGCCAGGACCTGGCCGTGGACGTAGGCGGCAGCTCGGGACGCCAGGAAGACGACGGCGCCGCCCATGTCCTGGGACGTACCCCAGCGCCCGGCCGGGATCCGGGCCGAGATCTGCTCGGACCGCACCGGGTCGCGCAGCAGGGCCTCGTTCATCTCCGTGTCCATGTACCCGGGGGCGACGGCGTTGACGTTCACGCCCTGGCCCGCCCACTCGTTGCAGAGCGCCTTCGTGAGCTGAGCCACCGCGCCCTTGCTCGCCGCGTAGGCCGGCACGGTGACCCCACCCTGGAAGCTGAGCAGCGAGGCCACGTTGACGACCTTGCCGCGCCCGCGCTCGAGCATGGGGCGCCCGAAGAGCTGGCATAGCCGGAACACCGCGCGCAGGTTGATCTGGAGCACGGTGTCCCAGGCGTCGATCGGGAAGTCCACCGCCGGGTACCGGTCCTGCGTACCCGCGTTGTTGACGAGGATGTCCACCTCTCCGTCCGCGAGCACCTGGGCCGCGCCGGCCTCGACCGAAGCCAGGTCGGCCAGGTCGACCGGCACGAACCGCAGCTCGCGCCCGCGCGCGGCGGCGTGCTCGGCGAGCCCAGGTCCCGGGGCCGACCGGGCCATGACCACCACGTCGGCGCCGGCGTCGAGCAGGGACCGCGTGATGCCCTCGCCGAGTCCCCGCGCGCCGCCGGTGACGACGGCCGTCGAGCCCTCCAGGGAGAACGGTCCGGCAGCCGCCGTCGGACCGTGCCCGACGCCCGTCATGCGCCCTCCCCCACCGGCGTGACCAACACCTTGAGGGCGGCGCCCCCGTCGGCTGCCGCGGCGACCGCCGCCGAGACCTCCGTGAGCGGGAAGACCTGGACGGGCACGCGGTCGAGGCCCAGCGCGTCGGCGGCGACCAGCTCGATCGCCCGCACCACGTCGGCCCGCGTGTAGACCCGCACCCCGCGCACGGACAGCTCCTTGAAGCAGACGGCGCGGAGGTCCACGGGCGCCGGCGCCTTGTGCACGCCCACCACCACCACCGAGCCGAGCACGCGGGTCGCCGCGGTCAGCTCCGGCGTCACAGCCGGGTGCCCCGCTGCGTCGAACGTGACGTCGGCGCCCTCTCCGGCGGTGTGCTCGAGCACCACGTCCGCGAGGGTCCGGTCGCCGGGGACGACGGTGAGACCGAGGTCCGTGAGAACGCCGCGGCGCCAGGCCGACGGCTCGCTCACGATCACCCGGGCAGCGCCCGCGTGCCGGGCCACCAGCGCCGTGAGGACGCCGATCGGCCCGCCGCCGGCCACCGCCACGACGTCGCCGGCGCCGACCCGCGCGGTGCTGACCGCATGGACGGCGACCGCGAGCGGCTCCACCAGGGCACCCACGCGCGGGTCCACGCCGTCGGGCAGACGGTGCAGCACCGACGGGGGCAGGGCGACGTACTCGGCGAGGCCGCCTGGCGCGTCGATGCCGTAGAGCTGGAGGTCGCGGCACACGTGCGTGGCGCCCGACCGGCAGGCACGGCACTCCCCGCACGAGATGAGCGGTTCGACGACGACCGTCGCGCCGGCCTCCGGGCCGCCGTCACCGGGCGCGACCACGGTCCCGACGATCTCGTGCCCCGGTATGAGGCCCGCGGCGGCCCGGGGGTGGGCACCGTGCACGATCGCCAGGTCGGTGCCGCAGATGCCGTTGTACAGCACCCGCACCAGCGCCCAGCCCTCCGGCACCTCCGGGGCGGGCAGGTCGCGCACGCTCATGGTGTCCGCGGCGGTCCACACGGCCGCGGACATCGTGGTCGGGGTGGTCAGCATGTCAGGCTCCGATCGGCTGGGTGGCCAGGTGGGCGGTGCGTCCGCGTCCCCAGGCCTCGGGGTTCACCACCTCGCGCGGCGGGCTGCCCGCCAGCACGTCGACGACGTTCTGCGCGGTGCGCCGCTTCAGCTCGCGGTAGGACTCCTCCGTGTACCAGGCGAGGTGCGGCGTGAGCACCACGTTGTCGAACCGGGTCAGCGGGTGGTCCGTCGGCAGCGGCTCGACGTCGTGCGTGTCGATCGCCGCCCCGCCGATCGCGTCCCGCTCGAGCGCCGCGACCAGCGCCTCCGTGTCCACGACGCCGCCGCGCGCGGTGTTCACGACGACGGCCGTCGGGCGCATCGCGGCGAGCTGTTCCGTCCCGATCATGCCGCGGGTGCCCTCGTGCAGCGGTACGTGCACGGACACGACGTCGGCGGTCGCGCACAGCTCCTCGAGCGTGACGGCCCGGACGCCGCGGTAGTCGGTGCCGGGGGTCGCGAGCACGTCGAAGCCCACGACGTCGTACCCCAGGCCCGCGGCCTTGCGCGCCGTGGCCCGCCCGATCCGGCCGAGCCCCACGACGCCGAAGGTGCGTCCGGCGATCTGGTGCAGCGGCCGCACCTTCGGCAGGTCGACCCGGCCTGCGCGCACGCCGCGGTCGAGCAGCGGGATGCCGCGCGCCACCGCGAGCGCCAACCCGATCGCGTGGTCCGAGACCGCCTCGGTGCCGTAGTCGGGCACGTTGCACACCGCGATGCCGCGGTCGGTCGCTGCCTGGACGTCCACCGAGTCCACGCCGACGCCGTAGCGGCCGATGACGCGGAGGCGCGGGAGAGCGTCCATGAGCGGGCCGTCGATCGTCGCGTACTGCACGAGGATGCCGTCGGCGTCGGCGCAGGCGCGCTCCAGCGCGGCGCGGTCGCCCGCCTGCTCGACGCGGAACGTCACGCCGGCCGCGCGGGCGACGTCCTCCTCCTGGAGGAACGCGTCGTGGTCGCACTCGGTGACGACCATCGTCGGGGCGGTTCCCGGGGCCGCCGTCGTTCCCGGGGTCGCCGGCGTCGAGGCCGTCACCGGGCCAGCCATCCGCCGTCGACGGGCAGGATCGCGCCGTGGACGTAGTCCGACGCGGGCGCGGCGAGGTAGAGCACGGCACCGGCGATGTCCTCCGGCGTGGCCCAGCGGCCGGCCGGGATCCGCCCGAGGATCTCGGCATTGCGGCCGGCGTCGCCGCGCAGCGCCTCCGTGTTGTCCGTGGCCACGTACCCGGGGGCCACCGCGTTGACGTTCACCCCGCGCCCGGCCCACTCGTTCGCGAGCGCCTTGGTCAGGCCTGCGAGCGCCGACTTCGACGCGGTGTACCCGGGCACGTTGACGCCGCCCTGGAAGCTCAGCATGGAGGCGGTGTTGACGATCTTGCCGTGGCCTCGGGCGAGCATGGACCGGCCGACCTCACGGGACAGCGTCCAGGCGGACCGGAGGTTCACCTCGATCACGTGGTCGAAGTCCGCGTCCGGGTGCTCGGCCGCCGGGGCACGGCGGATCGTTCCGCCGTTGTTGACGAGCACGTCCACCTCGAGCCCTGTCAGCAGGTCGCCCAGCTCGGCGACGGCCACCCGGTCCGAGAGGTCGGTCGCGACCGGCGTGAAGCGACGGCCGGCCGCTTCGACCGCCCTGCGGGCGTCGGTGTCGCCGTCCGACATGGTCGTGCTGACGCCGACGACGTCGGCCCCCGCCTGCGCCAGGAGGGTCGCGATACCCAGGCCGATGCCCTTGCTCGCACCCGTCACGACGGCGGTGCGGCCGGCCAGGCTGAACATCCGGGCCAGTACCGGGTCGGTGTCGGGTCCGATGGTGCTCGTAGTGCTCACGTTTGGTTTTCTTTCGTCAGGGTCCGGGGTGACCCGGGCCGGGCACGCTGTGCCCTACCGGTCGCCCCCGAGTGCGTGGGTGATGTCGGCGGCCGTCTTGCACAGGTCGCCGGCCATCGCGGCGAGCTGTCCCTCCGTGTGCTCGAGCGCGAGCGAGGAGATCGACAGCCCGTAGTTGGAGTGGCCCGTGTGGTCGCGGATGGAGGTGCCGATGCAGACGACGCCCGGCACGTTCTCCTCGCGGTCGAACGCGTAGCCGTCCTCCCGGATGTCGGCGAGCTCGGCGCGGAGCTCGTCCAGCGTGGTGAGGCTGCGGGCGGTCCGCCGCGGGAGCCCGGCCCGGTTGACGAAGCGTTCGATCGCGTCGTCGTCGAGCCGGGCCAGGATCGCCTTGCCGATCGCCGAGGTGTGCAGCGGGATCGCGGCACCGACCCGGGACGGCATCCGGTACGGCTTGTCGGAGTCGGTGCGGACCAGGTAGATGATCTCGTCGCCGCTGAGCACCCCGACGTGCACGGTGCACTGCACGCGGCGCACCAGGTCGTCGATGTACGGCTGGACGATCGTCGAGATGTCGACCCGGTCGTAGGCGATGCCGGCGAGCGACAGGATCTTGGGACCCGGCACGTGCGCGCCGCCGTCGGCCACCTGGATGAACTCCCGCTCGACGAGCGTGGTGAGGATCCGGTGCACCGTCGCCTTGGGGAGGTGTACCGCGGTCACGATCTCGCTGAACCGCTCGTGCGTCATCGCCGCCTCGAGCACCATCAGCGTCTTCTCGCTGGCCGTCGTCGCCTCGCTCATCATTGCCTCCTCGTCGTCACCGCATCCGTCACCGCATCCGTCACCGCATGGTGGAGACGGAGAAACCGTCCATGTCGTCGAACGCCTGGTTCTCACCGGCCATGGCCCACACGAAGGAGTATGCGGCGGTACCGACCCCGGAGTGCACGGACCAGCTGGGTGAGATCACGGCCTCCTGGTTGCCGATGACGAGGTGCCGGGTCTCGGTGGGCTCCCCCATGATGTGGATGACGCGCGCCTCGGCCGGCAGGTCGAAGTACAGGTAGCACTCGGTGCGCCGGTCGTGGGTGTGCGCGGGCATCGTGTTCCACATGGAACCGGGGTGCAGGGTGGTGACACCCATGACCACCTGGCACGACCGCACGCCGTTCTCGTGGATGTACTGGTTGAGCGTGCGTCGGTTCGAGGTGAGCGGGTCGCCCAGCTCGCGCACCGTGCCCTGGCCCGGCGGCACGAGCGTGGTCGGGTACGCGGTGTGCGCCGGTGCCGAGAACAGGTAGAACCGCGCGGGCCCGGCCTCCGCCGTCGGCTCGTCCGAGGCGAGCACGACGTCGCCGGCTCCCCGTCCCACGTAGAGGCAGGCGCCGTGCGCCAGCCGGTGCTCGGTGCCGTCCACCGTGATGGTGCCGGGGCCACCCACGTTGACGATGCCCGCCTCGCGGTGCTCGAAGAACTGCTCCGAGCGGATCTCGGGGTAGCCCGGCAGGGTGAGCGGGGCGGAGACGGGGCTGATCCCACCGAGGACCACCCGGTCGTGGTGGGTGTAGACGGTGCGGATCTCGTCGTCGACGAAGAGCTCGGGGACGAGGTAGCGACCGCGCAGGTCGTCCGTGGTCATCCCGGGAACCTGGTCGGGTGCGGTGGCGTAACGCTGTTCCAACTGAATGCCTCCTTGGCAGAGTGACGGGCTAGACGAGCCCGAGAAGAGTGGGGAGCCACATCGATAGCGCGGGGGTCATCGCGACGACGACGAGCAGCACCACGAGCGCGACGAAGAACGGGGCCATCCGGCGGACGACGCTCTCGATCGACATGCCGGAGACCCGGGCGCCGACGAACAGGACCGGGCCGACGGGCGGCGTGATCGTGCCGATCGACAGGGCCATCACGACGAAGATGCCGAAGTGGACGGGGTCCATCCCGAACGCCGTGACCACGGGCAGGAAGATGGGCGCGAAGATCAGGACGGCCGGCGTCGGGTCCATGAAGCAGCCGATGGCCAGCAGCAGCACCACGATCAGGAGGATCAGCAGGTACGGGTTGCTGGTCACGGACAGCAGGCCGTCGGTCACCAGTTGCGGGATCTGCGCGAACGACATCACCCACGACATCGCGGCGGAGACGCCGACCAGGAACATCACGATCGAGGTGGTGCGAGCGGACTCGAGCAGGATCTCCCCGAGGTCACGGACCTTGATCGCCCGGTAGACGAACGCGAGCACCAGCGAGTAGACCACTGCGATGCAGGACGCCTCGGTCGGGGTGAAGACGCCCACCAGGATGCCGCCGATCACGACGACGATGAGCAGCAGGGCCGGGATCGCCTCGACCGCCACCCGCATCGCGGCCGGGAACGACAGCCGCTCCGAGATCCGCAGCTCGGGCCGCTTCCGGGCGTACAAGTGCACGATCACCATGCAGACGCCCGCCCAGAGCAGGCCGGGTATGTAGCCGGCCATGAAGAGCGCGGCGATCGACGTGCTCGACACCAGCGAGTAGACGATCATCAGGTTGCTCGGCGGGATGATCATCCCCGCCGGAGCCGACGCGATGTTGGTCGCGGCGGCGAAGTCCTTCGGATAGCCCTCCTTGGCCTGCAGGGGTCCCATCGTGGAGCCCACCGCGGCGACGGACGCCACCGCCGAGCCGGAGACCGCGCCGAACATCGCGTTCGCCGCGACGTTGGTCTGGGCGAGCGAGCCGGGGGCGCGTCCGACCAGCATCTTGGCGAAGTTGACGAGCCGCAGCGCTATCCCGCCGTTGTTCATGATCACGCCCGCGAGGACGAAGAACGGGATCGCCAGCAGCGAGAAGTTGTTGATGCCGCGGAACATCTGCTGTGCGGACGTCAGGAGCCCGTCCTCGAAGCCCAGGGCCGTGATCGCCGCGGCAGCGGCGGACATGCCCACCGCCACAGAGACCGGGACCCCCAGGACGAGGAGCACGACGATACCTACCACCAGGACCAGCCCGGCGAGTGCAGCCACCTCCATGTGTACGACCTCCTCAGATGGCGTCCGGCTCGCCGTCAGCGGTGGCGTTCTCCACGCCCCGCACGACGGCTACCAGGTGGTAGACGGTGTAGAAGAGCACCAGGACTCCCGACAGCGGGAGGGCCAGGTACAGCCAGCCGACCTTCAGCGGCAGCCCCGGCATGCTCTGGTTCCAGGCGAGCTCGGAGACCTGCCAGCCGCCGTAGACGAGCACCAGGACGGCGAAGGCCGCGATCACTATCTGGCCCAGCACGGCGTTCCAGCGCTGCAGGCGCCGGGGCATCTTGCGGACCAGCGCGTCGACGGCGATGTGTCCCCGCTCGCCGAAGACGAGCGCGGCGCCGAAGAGCCCGAGCCAGATGAAGACGTACTTGGCGAGCTCCTCGGACCAGGTGCTCGGCGCGTTCAGTACCTGTCGGGAGAAGACCTGCCACACGACGATCAGCACCAGGGCCGCGAACAGCCCGATGCACAACCAGCGGAGCGCGACATCAAGGCCTCGTTTGGCGTATGTCATTGCTCGAGATCCTCAGTGCCGGGTCACTCGGCGGCCGCACGGACGCTGTCGTACAGGTCCTTGGCGGTGTCGGTGGTCAGCTTCTCGTCCAGGAGGGGCTTGACGGCTTCCCGGAACGGCGCGATGTCCGGCTCGTTGAACTTGGCGCCGGCCTCCTCGGCAGCAGCCTGGCTCTCGGTCATGACCTTCGTCGTGAGCTCGCTGGACTCCTCGAACGCGACCTGGAGCTCCTCGAGGAACACCGCGCGGTCCTCCTCGGACATCGAGCCGAAGGTCTCGGGGCTCGTGATGAGGAGGTCCGGGATCATGAGGTGCTTGGTGTACGAGTAGTACTGCGCCACCTCGTCGTGCTTGAGGTTCGCGAAGATCGACTCGTTGTTCTCGGCGCCGTCGAGCACGCCCGACTGGATCGCGGTGTAGACCTCGCCCTGCCCCATCGGCGTACCGGTGCCGCCCATAAGCTCGAGCATCCGCGTGTTGGTGTCCGACTCCATGACCCGGATCTTGAGACCCGCGAGGTCCTCGGGCGTCTCGATCGGGTGCGACGAGTTGTACACGCTGCGGGTCCCGGCGGAGAAGCCGCCGAGCACGCGAATGTTCTGGTCCTCGATCGAGGTGTACAGGTCACCGGTGATCTCGGGGTCGTTGAGCACCGCTTCCTGGTGCTCCTGCGAGTCGTACACGTACGGCAGGTTCAGCGCGACGAAGTCCGGGTTGAAGTTCTCCAGCAGCGACCCGGCCACGAGCGCGAAGTCCACGGTCCCGGCCTGGACCAGCTCCACCGTGTCCTTCTGGGCGCCCAGCGTCTCGTTCGGGAAGACCTCGAGCGAGTAGCGCCCGTCGGTCCGCTCCGCGAGGCGCTCACCGAGGTGGGTCATGGCGACCGCCTCGGGCTGGTCCGCGTTCTGGTTGAAGGCGACCTTGAAGACCGTCTCCGCCTCGGGTGCTCCGGCGCCGCCGGAGGTCTCGGCGCTTCCCTCGGCAGGGGCCTCGAATCCGCCGCCGCAGGCCGTGAGTGCCACAGCCACGAGCGCCGCCGTGCCTACGGCCGCCATCTTCTTGAGCCTCATCGCTTCTCCTTCTGCTCAACATCGAGCGGGACGTTCCATCGGTGCAATTTGATCCGCCTAGCGGAACTGAGTTCTGTCGTACGGAACCATCTGGGCGGGGAAGATGTCAAACCGGCGGCGGGCGGTGTGGTCGGTAGAACGTCAGGTGGTCGGTAACCCGGGTTACCGACCCCCAGAAGTTTTTACGAACACATAGTAGTAAGTGCGACCAC
>NZ_JBEZZF010000090.1:0-17063 GCF_040639055.1 Promicromonospora sp. NPDC023987
CGCCGGCCACCGCATCACGGCCCAACCCGAGATCCCACCCGCTGCGGCCGAGATCCTCACCGCACTACGGGGTGACTAACCTGGCACGAGTCAGGCCGTGCGCGACCAGCGCTTCGACCTGGGCAGCCCCCGGGCGGACCGCCCGGCCGCGCCGGTCGCCTGACCCCCCGCGTCCCTAACCGTTGAGTGCGGGGTATTTGTTGGATCCACGGCCGTGGGACCACAAATACCCCGCACTCAACGGTTAGGGGCGGGGTTCCACGCCCGACTTCAGCAGGCCGTACACGTACGCCTCGGAGACCGCCTCCCAGGCCGCCTCGACCACGTTGGGGCCCACCCCGACCGTGGACCAGGAGTGCTCGCCGTCGGTGGTCTCGATCAGCACCCGGGTGATCGCGTCGGTGCCGAGCTCGGTGTCGAGGATGCGCACCTTGAAGTCGATGAGCTCGAACCTGGCGAGCTCCGGGTAGACCCGGGACAGCGCGGTGCGGAGCGCCTGGTCCAGCGCGTTGACGGGGCCGTTGCCCTCCCCCGTCGTCACGATGCGCTCGCCGCCCGCCCGGATCTTGACGGTCGCCTCGGCCACGGCGTCGGCGTCGGGCGCATGGACCGACGGCGGTGCGGCGCCCGCGGGGACGGTCTCGATGATGGTCCGCCACGACTCGACCGTGTAGAACTCCGGCCGGCGGTCCAGCTCGGAGCGCAGCAGGAGCTCGAACGACGCGTCGGCCGCCTCGTAGGTGTAGCCGGCCGCCTCGTCGTCCTTCACCCGGTTCGTGACCCGGGACAGCAGCTCGCCCTGGCCGGCGAGGTCGAAGCCCAGCTCCCGGCCCTTGAGCTCGATCGAGGCGCGGCCCGCCATGTCCGAGACGAGCATCCGCATGTCGTTGCCGACCAGGGTGGGGTCGGTGTGCTGGTACATGTCGGGGTCCACCCGGATGGCACTGGCATGCAGCCCGCCCTTGTGGGCGAACGCGCTCGCTCCGACGTACGGCTGGCGGGCGAACGGCGAGATGTTCGTGATCTCGCTGATGGCGTGCGAGATCCGCGCGGCCTCCCGCAGGCCGCCGTCGGCCAGGAGGGACATGCCGCCCTTGAGCTCGAGGTTGGCGACGACGGTGACGAGGTCGGCGTTGCCGGTCCGCTCGCCGTACCCGTTGACCGTGCCCTGCACGTGGGTGGCGCCCGCCTCGACGGCGGCGAGCGAGTTCGCCACGGCGCAGCCGCTGTCGTTGTGCGCGTGCACGCCGAGCAGCCGCCCCGACCCGATCGGGATCGCGGCCCGCAGCTCGTGCACGATCTCGCCGATCCATGTCGGCAGCATGCCGCCGTTGGTGTCGCAGAGTGTGACCACCTCGGCGCCGGCGTCGAACGCGGCGGCGACGGCGCTCCTCGCGTACTCGGCGTCGTGCCGGTAGCCGTCGAAGAAGTGCTCGGCGTCCAGGACCACCCGGCGGCCCTCGGCGACGAGGAAGGCGACGGTGTCACCGATCATCGCGAGGTTCTCGGCGCGGGTGGTCTTCAGCGCGCGCTCCACGTGCCGTACGTCCGACTTCGCCACGAGCGTCACGACGGGTGTCGCGGCGTCGAGGAGGGCGCGCACCTGCTGGTCGTCGCCCGCGCGGACGCCGGCGCGCCGGGTCGCCCCGAACGCGGCGAGCACCGCGTTCTTGAGGGTGAGCTCGGTGGCCGCTCGCGCGAAGAAGTCGGTGTCCTTGGGTACCGCACCCGGCCAGCCGCCCTCGATGTAGCCGACGCCGAGCTCGTCGAGGAGAGCCGCGATGGCGAGCTTGTCGGAGACGGAGAGGCTCATGCCCTCCTGCTGCGCGCCGTCGCGCAACGTCGTGTCGTACACCTGGAACGAGGCGGTGGTCATCGATGCTCCCAACGATGTGTCTGGCGATGTGTCCGACGGCCGGCCCGTAGGCGGATCGTCAGACCAACAAAAAAAGACCCTCCGGGTGTGGAAGGTCTGCGCGTCCGGTGGGGTGTCGCCGGACGCGCTACGAAATGATGATCACCTGTCGCGGGGTGGAGCGCGGGGTCGTCATGCCGGTCATCGTGCCACAGCGGGGCGGGTCACGGTAGTGGTGTCCAGATCTGGTGTCCAGATCTGGGGGCACTCCGGCAGGCGGGTAACCTGCGCGATGTCGACCATCTCGCTTCTTCCGATGATCTTTGAACTTTTGTTTGCTTATCGGCATAAGTCCGGGATAGGTTGCTTGGGACGACGATGTCGATCCGGGGAGCGATGATGCACGACGCCACTGCACGCCACCATGCCGCCGAACGCACGGGAATCTGGTTCGTCGGAGCCCGTGGCTCCGTGGCCAGTACCGCGACGCTAGGCCTTGCCGCCATTGCCGACGGCCAGTCACCACCGACGGGCTGTGTCACCGCACGAGAGCCGTTCGCCTCGGCGGGCCTGCCCGGGTTCGCGGACCTCGTGGTGGGCGGACACGACATCTCGTCCGTCACCATGACCAAGCGCGCGGAGTGCCTGGTCGAGACGGGCATGGTCCCACCGCTGCTGTTCGCCGCCGCCCACGACGCGCTCGAACGGGCGGACGCCGAGGTGCGCCCCGGGTACGACCCGCACGGGGGCCCGGACGGCACGTCCCAGCAGGCCGCCGCCGAGCGCCTCGCCGCCGACATCACCTCCTTCCGCGACCGGCACGCGCTGGCCCGCGTCGTACTGGTCGACCTCTCGTCGACCGAGGCGCCGGTGGTCCCCGTGCCCGAGCACGACGACCCCGAGGCCCTGCTCGCCGCCGTCGCCGACCCTGCCCGGGCCGTGCTCCCGCCGTCCTCCGTCTCGGCGTACGCGGCGATCCTTGCCGGAGCCGCGTACGCCGCCTTCACCCCCTCGGCGGGCATGAGCCTGCCCGCCCTGACCCAGCTCGCCAGCGAGCGCGGGATCCCCGTCGCCGGACAGGACGGCAAGACCGGGCAGACCTGGCTCCGCACGGTGCTCGCTCCGGCCTTCGGCGCGCGCAACCTGAAGGTGCTGTCCTGGTCGGGCACCAACCTGCTGGGCGGCGGTGACGGCGCCACCCTGGCCGACCCCGACGCCGTGCGCAGCAAGCTGGCGACCAAGTCCCGCGGGCTGACAGCGCTGACCGGGAGCGACACCACACCTCTGCACATCGACAACGTGCCCGACCTCGGCGACATCAAGGTCGCCTGGGACCACGTGCACGTCGAGGGGTTCCTCGGCTCGCGGCTCACCCTGCAGACCACCTGGAGCGCGCACGACTCGATGCTCGCCGCGCCGCTCGTCCTCGACCTGGCCCGCCTGCTCGCGCTCGCCCACGCCGCGGGGATCAGCGGACCGGTCCCGGAGCTCGGCTTCTTCTTCAAGGACCCGTGGGGCTCCGACGTGCACGACGCCGCGGAGCAGGCCCGTGCGCTCGAGGAATGGGTCCGCGGCGCCTCGGCGCAGGTCGAACCATGACCTCGGCGTCCGGCCAACCCCGGTTCCGGCCCCGGTTCGATCCCCCGCTGCGGGAGCCGTCGTCCGCCGAGCCGCAGGCCCGGTCCCGGAACCTCGCACGCACCTCGACGCCCAGCCTCGGCGACCTCGCCGAGCTGGTCCGCGCACCCGCGGCCCTGAGCGTCGTCGGCGACTCCCTGGCGGGCCTGGCCGCCGCGCGGGCCGGCACCCCGACGCCGCTGCGGGGCCGCCACGCCCTGCTGCCGGTCGCCTCGGCGTGCCTCTACCTCGGCGGCATGGCCCTGAACGACTACGCCGACCGGCACCTCGACGCCGTCGAGCGTCCGGAACGGCCGATCCCCTCGGGCCGCGTGACGCCACGCGGCGCGCTCGCGGTCGGTGCGGCCCTGACCGCAGGTGGCGTGGCAGCCGCGGGTCTCGCCGGAGGCCGACGAGCGCTCGCGATAGCGCTACCGCTCGCCGCCTGCGTCTGGACCTACGACCTGGTGGCCAAGGACCATCCGACCGGACCCGTCGTCATGGCCGCGTGCCGCGGGCTGGACGTGCTGCTCGGCGCATCGCCCGGGCACCTGCCCTCCGCTCTTCCCGCGGCCGCGGGCCTCGCCGCCCACACGCTCGGCGTCACCGTGCTCTCGCGCGGCGAGGTCCACGGCACGACGACGCAGGTAGCGGGCGGCGTCGCTGCCGGTACGGTCGCGGGCGCGCTCGCCGCGGCGGCCACCGTTCCCTCGGCGGCCCGGTCCGCCGGCAACCGCCGGACCGTCGTCCGCTGGACGACCGTCGCGGCTGCCGGCGCCTACGCCGCCGCGTGCCTGCCCGGACAGGTGCGCGCGGCGGCCCGGCCCACGGCGGCGAACGCCCGCACCGCCACGAGGTCCGGCATCCAGGCGATGGTGCCGCTCCAGGCCGCGTGGGCGGCCCGCTCGGGCAGCCTCGGGACCACTGCGCTCCTGGCCGGCGTCGCCGCCGTCGGACACGGGCTGCGGCTGCTGGGCCGCGCGCGCGGCCGGGCGGGGGTGAGCATCACGTGAGGCCGCCGTTCCTCCTGGGCTACGGCACCAACGGCTTCGGTGACCACCCCCTGCACACGGCGCTCGACGTGCTCGACGACGTCGGCTACGACGCCGTCGCGGTCACCCTCGGCTTCCCGCACCTCGACCCGTTCGCTCCGCTGGCCGGCGACGACGTCACGGCGCTGCGCGCCCACCTCGGGCGGATGCGCGGCGGCACCGGAGCCGCGGTGGTCGTGGAGACGGGCACCCGGTACCTGCTGGACCCGCTGCACAAGCACCGGCCCACGCTCGTGGACCGGGACGCCGCCCTGCGCATGCGCTTCCTCGAGCGGGCCATCGAGATCGCCGCGGAGCTCGACGCCCGCTGCGTCTCGTTCTTCTCGGGGATCCTGCCGCCCGACGCCGACCCCGCCGACGGCTGGGCCAGGCTCCGCGACCGCATCCCGGCCCTGGTCGAGTACGCCGGGGAGCGCGGTGTGCGGCTCGCGGTGGAACCCGAGCCGGGCATGCTGGTGGAGACCGTCGACGACGCCCTGCGGCTCCTCGGCGACGTCGGCACGCCGCCCGAGCTGGGGATCACCGTGGACGTCGGGCACTGCCTGGTCGTGGAGCCGGAGGGGGTCGAGGGGGCGCTCCGCGCCGCCGCGCCCTACCTGAGCAACGTCCAGCTCGACGACATGCCCCGCACGCACCACGAGCACCGGCCCTTCGGCGAGGGCAGCATCGACCTGCCGATGGTGCTCGCCACGCTCGCCGACGTCGGCTACACGGGGGTCGCCGCCGTCGAGCTGCCCCGCCACTCCCACGACGCACCCCGGCTCGCCCTCGACAGCCGCGCCGCGCTGATGCGGGCGTGGGCCACCGTCATCGGCGCACCGACCGGCGAAAGGACCTAGGTCTTGAACACGGACAGCAACGTCGCCGCCGGCACAGGCGCCGGTGCGGGCGACCAGCCCGGCTCGGGCTGGCTCGCGCAGGCCCGCGCCGAGGTCGCGCGTGACCCGGACAGCGTCACCAGGGCCTTCGCGTTCACCGCCCGCCGGGTGGGCCGCGCGCCGCGGCGACCCGGCACCGACCCGGCCGGCGTCGTCCACGGCACGGTCGACGACGCCGCCCGCGCGGCCCTGGTCGTCGCGCTCGCCGACGCCGTGGGCACCGGCCCGGACTGCGCCGAGCGCCTGGTGTCCCTCTACCGCCAGGGCGACGCGGCCGAGCGGCGCGGCGTGCTGCGCGGCCTGGACGCGCTGACGGAGCGGGGCGATCTCGGCGGCAGCGAAACCGTTACCGACACCGTTACCGCTCGGGACGCCACCGCCGAGCCCGCAGCCGGTCCCGCCCCGCTCGTCGCCGCCGGCCTCGACCTCGCCGCCGACGCGCTGCGCACCAACGACCCGAGCCTCGTCGCGGCCGCCGTCGGCCCGTTCGGGTCCCGGTACCTCGACCAGCACACGTGGCGGCACGCGATCCTCAAGCTCGTCTTCCAGGGCGTGAGCCTGGACGCCGTGAGCGGCCTCGAGGCCCGGGCCGACGACGAGCTCGACCGCATGGCCCGCGACTTCGCGGCCGAGCGGCAGGCTGCCGGACGCCCCGTGCCCGCCGATCTCGACCGGCTCACGACCACCCCCCTCAGCAGCACCCCGCTCAGCCGCACCAAGGAGTGACGATGCGCATCCTCGACCCGCACATCCACATGACGAGCCGCACGACCGACGACTACGAGGCGATGTACGCCTCGGGGGTGCGCGTCGTCGTCGAGCCCGCGTTCTGGCTGGGCCAGCCCCGCACCGGGGTGGGCTCGTTCACCGACTACTTCGACTCGCTGCTCGGCTGGGAGCGGTTCCGGGCCGCGCAGTTCGGCATCCGGCACCACGCGACCATCGCGCTCAACCCCAAGGAGGCGAACGACCCGCGCTGCCGCGAGGTGCTCGCCGAGATCCCGCGCTACCTGCTCAAGGACGGCGTGGTCGCCGTGGGCGAGGTCGGCTACGACTCGATGACGCCCGAGGAGGACGAGGTGTTCGCCGCCCAGCTCCAGATGGCCCGCGAGGCCGAGCTCCCCGTCCTGGTGCACACCCCGCACCGCGACAAGCTCGCCGGGACGCGCCGCACCCTCGACGTCGTGGTCGAGTCCGGCCTGCCGCCAGAGCGGGTCCTCGTGGACCACCTGAACGAGACCAACGTGGCCATGGTGCTCGACGCCGGTGCGTGGGCCGGGTTCTCGATCTACCCCGACACCAAGATGGACGAGGACCGCATGGTCGCGATCCTGCAGGAGTACGGGACCGAGCGGATGATCGTGAACTCCGCCGCCGACTGGGGCCGGTCCGACCCGCTCAAGACCGCCAAGACCGGGCACGCGATGCTCGCGGCGGGCTTCAGCGAGGACGACGTCGACCAGGTGCTGTGGCGCAACCCCGTCGCCTTCTACGGGCAGTCGGGCAACCTCGTGCTGGAGCCGGTACCGGGGTTCACCGAGGGCGCGCCGCCCACCCCGGGCGTCGAGTTCGAGGGCTCGTCCGTGCTCCGCGGCGCGAGAGCCTGAGGGGACCTGACCATGCTGCTCTCCTACTGCACCAACGTGCACCCCGCCGAGGACCTCGACGGCGTGATCGACCAGCTCGCCCGGTACTCCGGCCCGGTGCGCGAGGCCGCGGGCCTCGACACGCTCGGCGTCGGCCTGTGGCTGCCCGCCGAGGTGGCGCACCGTCTGGACACCTCGGCGGAGGACCGTGCGCGGCTGCGCGCGGCGCTCGCCGAGCACCGGCTCCAGGTGCACACGCTCAACGCCTTCCCGTACGGCGGCTTCCACCGTGAGGTGGTCAAGCTCGCGGTGTACTCCCCCACCTGGGCCGAGCGGGCCCGCCTCGACTACGTGCTGGCGTGCGCCCGGGTGCTGGCGGACCTGCTGCCCGACGGCGCAGCCGGGTCGATCTCGACCCTGCCCCTGGCGTGGCGCGCCCCCTGGACCCGCGCGGACGACGACGAGGCGACCAAGGCCTTCGCCACCCTGTCCGCCGAGCTGCGCGAGCTGGAGCGGAGCACCGGCCGGACGGTCCGGATCGCCGTCGAGCCCGAGCCGGGGTGCGTGCTCGACACGGTGGAGGACGTCGTCTCGTGGCTCGCCGCACGCACCGGACCCGAGTGGCCGGCCGACCGGCGGATCGACCCGGAGTACATCGGCGTCTGCCTGGACACCTGTCACCTGGCCGTCTCGTTCGCCGACCCTGCGGGCGCGGTCCGCCGGATCACCGACGCCGGCCTGCGCGTGGTCAAGGTGCAGGCGTCCGCGGCGCTGGAGGTCGCGGACCTGTCCGAGCCGGGCGCCCGCGTCGCCGTCGGCCGGTTCGTCGAGCAGCGCTACCTGCACCAGGTGCGCGAGCTGACGTCGGCGGGCGACGTCCTGGCCTCGGACGACCTGCCCGTGGCGCTCGGGTACGCCGACCGCCGTCCGGGCCTGCCGGGCGACGGGCCGTGGCGCGTGCACTTCCACGTGCCGCTGCACCACGAGCCCGCGGCGCCGCTGGCCGCGACGACCGAGGTGCTGCGCGACGCCGTCGCCGCCGTCCGGGCCGCGCCGCACGGCGCCGAGGCCCACCTCGACGTCGAGACGTACACCTGGTCGGTCCTGCCGGACGGCGTGGACGGTGGCCCGCGGGACGGCGTGCAGGACGAGGCGGGTCTGGTCGCCGGGATCTCGGCGGAGCTCCGCTGGGCCAGGAAGCACCTGCTGAGCGACCCGGCCCCGGCCGCGGCGTCCGGCACCACCCCCGCCACCACGGAAGGAATCGACGCATGACGCCCGTCCTCCTGCTCGACGTCGTCGGGCTCACCGCCCGTGCCCTCGCCCACATGCCGCGCCTCCGCCGGCTCGCCACGTCGGGCTGGCAGTCCGAGCTCGCCACCGTGCTGCCCGCCGTGACCTGCAGCGTGCAGTCGACGATGCTCACGGGCCTGATGCCCGCGCAGCACGGGATCGTCGGCAACGGGTGGTACTTCCGCGAGCTGGGCGACGTGTACCTGTGGCGCCAGCACAACAAGCTCGTCGCGGGCGAGAAGGTCTGGGAGGCCGCCCGCCGCCGCGACGCGGCGTACCAGGCGGACAACGTGTGCTGGTGGTACGCGATGGGCATGACCACCGACCTCACGATCACTCCCCGCCCGATCTACCACGCCGACGGCCGCAAGTCGCCGGACGGGTACATCCGGCCGGCCGCGATGCACGACGACCTGGTGGGCCGGTTCGGCGACTTCCCGCTGTTCCAGTACTGGGGCCCGACGGCGTCGATCGCTTCCACGCAGTGGATAGTGAACGTGACCCGGCACCTGCTGCGCACGCGGAAGTCCCAGCTCACGACGGCGTACGTGCCGCACCTGGACTACGACCTGCAGCGCTTCGGGCCGGAGTCCCCGGAGGCCGACCGGGCGGCGGCCGACCTCGACGCGGCCCTGACCCCGCTGCTGGACGACGCCGAGGCGGCGGGCGTCACCGTCGTGGCGCTCTCGGAGTACGGCATCGGGCCCGCGAACCGGCCGGTGGACATCAACCGGCTGCTGCGGCGGGAGGGCTTCCTGGAGGTCTACACGCAGGACGGACGCGAACAGCTCGACCCGTGGACGTCGCGCGCGTTCGCCGTCGCCGACCACCAGGTCGCGCACGTGTACGTCGACGACCCGTCGGACGTGACCCGGGTGGCGGACCTGCTGCGGGGCGTACCCGGCGTCGACGATGTACTCGACCGTGAGGCGCAGGCGAAGTACGGCCTGGACCACGAGCGGGCCGGCGAGCTGGTCGTGGTGGCCGAACCGGGTTCGTGGTTCACGTACTACTACTGGCTCGACGACGACCGCGCGCCCGAGTTCGCGCGCGGCGTCGACATCCACCGCAAGCCGGGCTACGACCCCGCCGAGCTGTTCTTCAACCCCGCCGACCCGCTCGCCAAGGCGAAGGCCGGCATGAACCTGGTGCGCAAGAAGCTGGGCCTGCGGTACGCGATGGGCACCACCCCGCTCGACGCGTCCTACGTGCGCGGCACGCACGGCCGCCTGCCCGACTCGTCGGCGGACACGCCGCTCGTGCTGTGCTCGGACGCCCGGGTGCCGGAGTCGGTCGCCTCCTGGGTCGACGCCGACGCCGGCCAGGTGCCGGCCACCGCCGTCAAGGACCTGGTGCTGGACCTGCAGGGGGTGCGCTAGCCGTCCAGGCGACGGGTCAGGTCGACGCGCGAACGGGTGACCAGCCAGGCGGCCGCCACGCCGAGCAACGGGAGCGCGACGACCAGGCCCGTGATGCCCAGCCAGGGCACCTCGACCAGCCAGGCAGGATCCGCCTCGCCCCACTCGAACCGTTTGTAGAGCACGAACGCGATGCCGAGCACCGGTCCGGTGACCAGGCCGAGCAGCGTGCCCGTCACCGCGATGACCCCCGCCTGGGCTCCCGCGACGCCTCGCCGGGTACCCGGCGAGGCGCCGACGGCGGACAGCGTGGCCAGGTCCGGCCGGGACTCGGCCGCCGCGAGCGCCGCCGCCATCCAGACCGCCGCCAGCGCCACGAACCCTGCGACGAGGCCGATCAGGAGCACCTGGGCGGCCTGCGGGGTAGCGAAGTCCTGGAAGCCGCGTTCGACGTCGGCGGTCAGGGACGGGGCTGCCGCCTCGTCGGTGCCCAGGGCGCCGACCGCGGAGGCCAGCGTGTCGATCTGGGCCTGGTTGGGCATCGTGTCGGGGCGGCCGACGAGGGCGCCGACCGTGGTGGTGAGGCCGAGGTCGTCGACCAGGGCGGGCGGGACGACCGGTAGCAGCGGGCTCTCGTAGAGGCCGTCACCGGCCGCGACGGCGGGGACGACGACCGTGCGGGGCTCGCCGACGTCGTCGCCCGTCACCGCGTCGTACTGGTTGACGGTCAGGTGCGCGGTGCCGTCGGGCCAGAGGTACCCGCGCGGCACGACCGCCTTCCCTGCCTCGAGCGCCGTGGCGGCCCGGTCGGGATCGGGGTAGGCGAGGTACTCGGTGAGCGTCCCGTCGTCGACGAGCGTGCCGGAGAACGCCGGGCCGCCCGACGCACCACCACCGGCGTACCCGAGGACCGCCGGATCCGGCGGTTCGACGAAGACCATGGCGGTCGTTCCGGGCGTGCTGCTGGTGAGCGTGTCGACGGCGACGAGCGGCCCGGCGTCGGGGACGAACCGGTGGACCTGGTCGGTGATGGGCGCTGTCCAGGCGGCCAGGCCGTCCGCGGTGTCACCACCGGTCACGGCGAGGGTGCCCTCAGTGACGCTCATCGTGTAGGTGCGCCGGTCGTGCTCCAGGCTCGACGCGGCGAACACCATGCTGCCGACGGCGGCCGCCACCGCGACGAGCACCGCGGCGATCGCGGGCGCGGACCTGCCGCGTTGGCGTGCGGCGTCGCGCAGCGCGAACCGCCAGGCCACGGGCAGAACGGGCGCGAGCCTGCCGAGCCCGCTGAGGATAGGGCCGGCGAGCATCGCCAGCCCGAGCTCCGCGACGACGATCCCGCCGGCGAGCAGCAGCGGCCTCCCGGTGGGGGCGGTCAGGAGCGCGACGAGGAGGCCGACCGCGGTCAGGGCGACACCGGCCACGGTGAGCCAGGCCACCGGTCCGGGACGGGAGCGCCGTCCGGCGAGCGCGAGGACCGGGTCCTGCCGTGCCGCCCGCAGGGCGGGCTGCCAGGCGGCGACCAGGGTGATCAGCAGCCCGATCAGGACGCACAGGCCGAGCTGCGGCCAGGGCACCACCAGGCCGCGGATCTCGAACCACCAGACGCCCACGGTGCCGGCGAGGACCCCGAGCAGGACCGCGACGGCGGAGGCCGCGAGGCCGGTCACCGCGGCGCTGCCGAGGGAGATGGCCCGCAGTGCGCGAGCGTCGCCGCCGTTCGCGGCGACCAGGCCGAGGGCGCGCTCCTGCCGGCGGGCGCCGACGGCGAACGCCGGCCCGATGAGCAGCACCGCCTCGAACAGGCCGATCCCTGCCACGGCGAGCACGAGCAGCAGCTGCTGTCGTTCGCTGGTGTTCTCGGGCTGCGCGGCGAGCGCCACCTGGGACGGGTCCGGCGGGTCGGCCAGGGCGTCCCGGCTGGTGACGACGAACCCGTGCTCGTTCAGCGCACGGACCTGGTCCCAGGTCACCGGCGCCCCGGCCACGTACCAGCCGCGGTCGGCGAGCGAGTTGTCGAGACCGTTCTTCCCGGTGGGCAGGGCACCGTCCGGCACGTGAGCGACCGCGGCGGCCCTGGTGGGCTGGTGCTTCGTCAGCAGGCCGGTCAGCGTGAGGTCACCGAGGCCCTCCGTCCCGACCGTGTCGCCGATCTCGAGACCGAGGTCCTGTGCGGTACGCCAGTACACGGCGATCTCGCCCGCCCCGGGCACGTCGCCCGCACGCAGGTCGACGGCGGCCGCGACCTGCGGCACCGAGAGGTCCGTGGTCAGCACGCCCACCGTCGTCTCGAGCTCGGAACCGCGCAGCGCCCGGCCGGCGTTCGCGTACGGCACCAGGGTGGCGCCGTCGGCCAGCTCGGACCGCGCCTGCGCCTCCAGCTCGGCGCTCGCGGGCCACTCGGCGTCGGCGCCGTGGTCGACGACGCTCGCCTGCTGTCCGTTGGACGACTGCTTGACGCCGCTCGGGTGGAAGAGCTGCAGCTGGGCCTGCAGGTCGGGGCCGAGCACGTCGCGCGCGATCGTCGTGTCCGTGATCTCTGTCGACTCCAGGCCGGTGAGCAGTCCCGCACCACCGAGTACCGGGAGCCCGACCAGCACCGCGACGAGCGCCGTCCGGCCCTTGTTCCGTCGTGCCTCGCGGGCGCCGCTCCGCAGCGCGACCCGCCAGCGGCCGCGCCAGCGCGCCAGCGCGGTCATGCCTGCACTCCCAGCAGCGTCTCGGGCCCGGCCGCGGAGCCGGTGGAGTCGACGACGACGCCGTCGCGCAGGAACACCGTCCGGTCCGCCCACGCGGCGTGGCGTGCGTCATGCGTGACCAGCAGGCCTGCCGCACCGGACTCGACGCGGGCGCGCAGGGTCCGCATCACCGCCTCGCCGGTCACGGAGTCGAGCGCCCCCGTCGGCTCGTCCGCCAGCACCAGCCGACGTGGTCCGACCAGCGCGCGGGCGATCGCGACACGCTGGGCCTGACCACCCGACATGTCGTCGGGGAACCGGCCGCCCAGGTTCTCGAGGCCGACCTCCTCGAGCGCGGCGAGGCCGGCGACGCGGGCCTCGCGGGTGGCCGTCCCGTCGAGCTCGAGCGGGAGCATCACGTTCTCCAGCGCCGTCAGCGCGGGGATCAGGTTGAAGTCCTGGAACACGTACCCGACGTGGCGCCGCCGCAGGGCCGCGCGTTCCTGCAGGCCCATGGACCCCATGTCCTCGCCCACGACCCGCACGGCGCCCGACGTCGGGGTGTCCAGGCCGCCCGCGAGGTGCAGCAGCGTGGACTTGCCGGAGCCGGACGGGCCCATGACGGCGACCATCTCACCCTCCTGGATCTCCAGGTCGACGGCCCGCAGGGCGTGCACCTCGGTGGGCCCGCTGCCGTGCACGCGCGACACGGCGCTGAACTGCAGGACCGGGCTCATCGGACGGTCTGCTTCGGCTCGGTCGCGCCCGTGCTGTCGGCGGTCTCGGCGTCCGCGTGGGCCGCCTGCTCCCGCTGCACGGTCCGCGGCCAGGAGGCCCTGAGCACGCTCGCCTCGACGTGGTCGAGCCAGCGGAGCTCGGCCTCGGTGGCGAAGACGAGGCTGTCCAGCACGAGGGACCACGCGAGGTCGTCGCTCGCCTCGCGCTTGAGCCGCGTGTAGTCCTGCAGCACCGTCATGGTCGCCGTGCGCTGCCGCTGCACCATCCGCGCGACATCGACCGGGTGGCCGTCGGCCCGGACCGTGACGGCGAGCGCCAGCTTGATCGCGAGCTCGTCCCTCGCGGGCGCGCCGCGGTCCACCGGGGTGTCCCACCACTCCGCTGCCTGGGTTCGCCCCAGGTCGGTGAGCCGGTACGCGAGAGGTGCGTCGCCGCCGTCGGGCAGCGGCTGGGCGGGTTCGATCAGTCCGTCGCGCTCGAGCCGCGTCAGGGTGGAGTAGGCCTGACCGATGTTGAGCGGCCAGGTGCCGCCCGTGCGACGCTCGAACTCCTGCCGTAGCTGATAGCCATGCATGGGCTGCTCGCTGAGGAGTGCGAGAAAGCCTTGTCGTACGGACATGCCGAACCTCCGATAGTTACTCGGTAAGCACCAGAACCACCGCCATAGTTACCGAGTAAGCACGAGTTGTCAAAAGGGACCGCGCCGCTGCTCAGGCACTGATGTGCCGTGCGGTTCGAGCAGATCCGTGGTGGAGTGGACATAGGGCTCACAACCGGGAGGTACCGCGATGAGTGACCCGAACCGCCCCTACAGCGCCGACTACGGTGAGCAGCCGCCGCCGGTCCATCCGCCACCGGCCCAGACCCCCGGCACGCCGACGCAGCCCGTGGGGCAGATGCCCGACGGCGGAGCCGTGCAGCCCGTCACGTCCGGCACCGAGAACCCTCGTCTCGGCCTGGAGGTGGGCAGGTTCTGGGCCGGAGCGCTCGCGACGATGCTCGTCGCCGCCCTCATCGGGCTGGCCGCGCACTTCATCCTCGAGGACGTGCTCAACCTGGAGATCCGGCCGCAGGCCGACCTGCTCGGCACCGGTTCCGACCTGATGGCCTGGATCGTGGCGAGCATCCTCTTCGCGCTCGCGGCGGCGGCAGTGCTCTACCTGCTCGTGATGAGCACGCCGCGGCCCCGGTCGTTCTTCGGCTGGGTGGTCGCCCTCGCGACGGTGATCCTGGCCGCCGTACCGTTCGCCGGCCAGTTCGAGCTGGTCCCGGCCATCCTCGCCGCGTTCGTCTGGATCGTCATCGGCTCGGCGGTCTGGTCGCTCCTGACGGGCACCCTGAGCCGGACCGTGGTCCGCCGCACCCCCTGACCCCACGCCCGAGTCGTTGAGTGCTGGGTATCTGTTGGTCTGCCGTGCAGAATCCAGCAGATACCCAGCACTCAACAGGTCGGGAGGGCCGTCAGGCCGGCGTGCCCGTGATCGATGTTCCCGTCCTGGTCAGCGTGTAGCGGACCGTGTCACCGCTCCAGAAGTGGAACGTCAGCTCGACCGTCCCGTCGTGCACCTCGGCGAAGAACTCCGGGGTGAGGGTGATGGTCCCGGCGTCGTAGTCCGGAGCGAACGTCACGTCGAACTCCTTGTACGACGTCCAGCTCTGCGGGCCCGCGTTCGAGCCGTCCGCGTACCGCGCCTCCATCGTCGCGAGCAGGTCGCCCGTGAACGACGTCGGGATCTCGAACGCCGCCGTCGTGCCCGAGGCGTCCCGCAGCACCGGTGTCTCCTGGTTGATGACCCGGATCGTCCAGGGCACCCCGCCGGAGAACCGGACCACCAGCTCGTCGGCCGGCCCTGGCGTCCGGTCGCCCGCGAGCCGCTCCAGCAGCGCGGCGGACAGCGTGAGCTCGTCGCCGGCGACGCTGTAGTCGGTCCCGGCGGCCAGCTCCGCGCCGTCGTGCAGCAGGGCCTCGAAGCTGGTCCCGTTCGGGCCGAGCGTCAGGCTCTGGGCACCGACGGTACCCGACGCGGGCACGAACACCAGGTCCGACGACGCCGTCCCGGAACGCTCGGTCCAGCTCGACGCGATCTGCTCGAACAGCGCGGCGTCCTGCCACGTGTGGGCCGTGCGGTCGAAGTGCTGCCCGTTGTCCCAGAGCATCGTCGTGATGCCGCGCTCGCGCGCCGCGTACCCGAGGTACTCGAAGAACTTCAGCTTCTCGCCCTGCTCCACGGTCCCGGTGTGCCGGTCGAACCCGAGCAGCCCGTACTCCCCCAGGAGCACCGGTACGCCGCGGGCGACGAATGCCGCGTGCACCCGGTCGAAGGTGTCCGCGACGTCCTGCCGGACCTCGGCGTCGAACCGGGTGTACCCGGCGATGTTCACGCTGAACGGCCAGAACCCGTAGTAGTGCACCGTCGCCATGAGATTCGGGTCGTCCAGGGCAGCGATCTGGGTGGCCAGCGCGTCGATCTTGGCCGGCTCGGACCCGGTGTTCAGCGTGGGGAGCACGAGCGGCCGGGTGGCGTTCCCGCCGCCCGAACCACGCACGACGTCGTGGAACACGTCGTTGAGCTCCGCCAGCAGCTCCAGGTCTGCGGCCTCGCCCGAGCTCCCGGTGAACTGGGGCTCGTTGACGCTCTCGAACAGCAGCCGCTCGTCGGCGTCCCGGAACCGGTCGGCGATCTGGGTCCAGGTGTCGGTGTAGCGGTCGAGTACCGCGTCGTGGTTCGTCGGCAGGGTGTTCACCCACTGCCAGGAGTCGTGGTGGATGTTGATCAGCACGTAGAAGCCGTCCTCCAGCGCCCAGCCCACCACCTCCTCGACCCGGTCGAGGTACGCCTGGTCGATGGTGTGGTCCGGGGTGCCGCCCTGGTGCTGGCCCCACGTGACGGGGATCCGGATGCTGTTGAAGCCCTGGGTGCGGACCTGGTCCAGGAGCTCCTCGGTCACCCGCGGGTTGCCCCACGACGTCTCGTCGGAGCCGGTCGCGTCGAAGCTGTTGCCCAGGTTCCAGCCCGGCTGCATGTCGGCGGCTATGTCCGCGACCGTGTCCTTGTCCTTGTGCTTGCACCTGTGGTTGTGCCGGTGGCTGTCCTGCTCCGGGAGTGCGGCCCGCGCGGCGACGCTGCCGGGTTGGGGACCGCTGGTGGTTCCGGCCCCGGCCGCCGGAGCGACCGAGGCGAGCGTGAGTGCGAGGCCGGCGACGATGCCGGCCAGGGTGCGCGCAGTTCTCTGCATGACGAGGCCCTTCTCGTGTGCACCTGTGGGAACGCTCCCATGCTCGGGGCGACCCGGGGTGAAGTCAAGGCTTGCGAGTAACCGGTTTCCACTGGCTGTCGCTGCCGAGCATGTTCGGCGGCGGCGCTGCGCCGACCCGCCGACCATCCACACAGTTCGGGCCGGGGCGGCGAGTGCAGACAGCGAATGGGGCGCGAACAGGCGCGGTGGGCAGGAGCGTGTGTCTAGCGGCAGACAGCCGCGCTCGCTCGTTCTTACGCGGGCGGCGAAGACCCGCGCGCGTGTCAGTGGTGCGAAGTAGGGTTGGTATCGAACAAAGGTCCGCTGGATTGACGCCGTTGACCAACACTACTAATCGACCGATGAGGCTGGGAGGTATACCGGTATGCGCGAGGGAATGCACGACGACGGCGTGGCCGGCGAGCTCCTGGACGACCCGTTCCGGGATGACGGATGGCGGTCGCCTCACGATGTCGCACCGGACGATCTGGCTGACGCCGTCGGGCCGGACTGGCCGCCGGACGCGGTGCCGATCGCACTGTGGCCGGTCGAGACTCTGCGGCGAGCACTGACCGAGGCCCCGGGTGCGCAGCTGGCTCGCGTGGTCGCCGAAGCCACGGACCGGGCCACCGAGATGGACCCCGATCTCCTGGCCGATCTGCCCGATGACGCGCTTGGTGACCTCGTCACGGCGTGTGGGCGGTTGCAGTCCTGGGCAGCGGGTGTGCAGGCCCGCGTCGTGGCCGAACGCTCCGCGAGGGAGACGCACGC
>NZ_JBEZZF010000091.1:0-16895 GCF_040639055.1 Promicromonospora sp. NPDC023987
CATGTTGGGATGAGATCGGTCAATCAACCGACCGATCTCATCCCAACAGACCGAACTCATCGTGACCCGTGGCAACGGAGCGGAGCAGGTGGGCGTACCGACCATCCCAGGCATTGTGGAACACTTAGGCAATGCTTACCTCACCTGCGGAAGCGCCCGCGGAACGCCGTGAGGGTGCGGAAGCCGTGGCGCACCGTGCCCGCCGCAGGACGTTCGCACTGGCCACGGCGCTCACCGCGCTGCTGCTGGTCATGCTCGCGAGCCTCGCGCTAGGCATCCGCGACATCGACCCGGCGGAGGTCTGGCGTGCCCTGACCGCGCCGGTCGCCGGGTTCATGGACCACGACGTGGTCCTGGACCAGCGGCTGCCGCGCACCATCGTCGGCCTCGCGGCCGGGGTCGCGCTCGGCGCGGCGGGCACTCTGATCCAGGGCGTCACCCGCAACCCGATCGCCGATCCGGGTCTGCTCGGCCTGAACTCCGGCGCCTCGCTCGCGGTCGTCTGTGCGGTCTGGCTGTTCGGCATCACGTCGCCCATCGGCTACGTGTGGTTCGCGTTCCTCGGGGCCGCCGGCGCGGCGGCGATCGTGTTCTCGGTGGGGCGCGGCCAGCCCGTGCGGCTCGCGCTGGTCGGCGCCGCCGTGACCGCGCTCATCACGCCGCTCATCACGCTGGTCCTGCTCCGCGACCAGCAGGCGTTCAACCTGTTCCGGTTCTGGTCGGTCGGCTCGCTCACCGGCCGCGGCCTGGAGACCGTGACAGCACTCTGGCCCTTCATCGTGGTCGGTGTCGTCCTCGCCGCGGCGCTGTCGCACCGCCTCAACATGCTGGCGCTCGGCGACGACGTCGCGACCGCACTCGGACAGCGGGTGGGCACCACGCGGCTCTTCGCGGCGGTCGCCATCGTGCTGCTCGCGGGGACGGCGACCTCGCTCGCCGGGCCCATCGCGCTCGTCGGGCTCGTGGTGCCGCATGCGGCACGCCGCCTCGTGGGTACGGACTACCGCTGGATCATGGGCATCGGCGCGCTGCTGGGCCCGGTGATGCTGCTGTCGGCCGATGTCCTCGGCCGACTGATCCTGCCCCGCGCCGAGCTCGAGGCCGGTGTGGTCGCCGCGCTCCTCGGTGCGCCGGTGCTGATCGCCGTCGCACGGAGCAAGAACGTGGTGGGGGCCTGATGAGCGCCAGCACCAGCACCGCCGTCGCCGACCTGCGCACCGTCCGGCGCCGCCGTCAGGTCCTCGTCGTGGCCGGGATGACCCTCGTGGTCCTCGTCGCCGGGACCGGCGCGCTCCTGATCGGCGCCGCCGGCCTCTCCCCCGGTCAGGCGATCGCCGGCGCCCTGGGCCTCGGCGACAAGGGCGACGTCTTCATCATCCAGAAGCTGCGTCTGCCGCGGATCGAGGCCGCCGTCGTGGTCGGCGCGGCGTTCGGCCTCGCAGGCGCCCTGTTCCAGTCGACCCTGCGCAACCCGCTCGCTTCCCCTGACATCCTCGGCATCTCGAGCGGCGCGAGCCTCGGCGCCGTGATCGGCCTGCTGGCGCTCGGCCTGAGCGGGGTCGCCCTGTCCGGCCTGGCGTTCGCGGGCGCCGGCATCATCGCGCTCGCGATCTGGCTGCTGGCCTGGCGCAAGGGCCTGCACTCGATCCGGTTCGTGCTGGTCGGCGTCGGCTTCGCCTATCTGTGCTCCTCCCTGCTCGCGTGGGCCATGGCCCGGTCGCAGGAGCACGAGGCGGCAGCGGTCCTGACCTGGACCGTCGGATCCGTGTCCGACATCCGCGGCGAGCAGCTCGCGCTCGTCGCCACCGGGACGCTCGTGCTGCTCGCGGCGGTCGTCGTCGTCTCACGGCTGCAGGGGCCGCTCGCGCTCGGGGACGACAACGCACGTGCTCTCGGCGTGCACGTGGACGCCGCCCGGATCGGTACGCTGCTGCTCGCCGTGGCGCTCGTGGCCCTCGCGACCAGCGCCGCCGGGCCCATCGCGTTCGTCGCGCTGGTCGCCCCTGCCATCGCCCGCCGCCTGGTGAACGACGGCGGCGCCGCACTCGCCGCGTCCACCGCCACCGGTGCCGCACTGACCCTGGTGGCCGACGTCGTCGGGCAGCACGCACTGCTCGGCGTCGCCGCGCCCGTTGGCATCGTCACGGGGCTCGTGGGCGCCCCCTACCTGCTGTGGCTGCTCGCCACGACCGAGAAGAGGAGCCGATGACCAACCTGCGCGCCGAGAGCGTCAGCCTGGGCTACGACGGCCTACGTGTCATCGAGGACCTCGACCTGACGCTGCCCGACGGCAAGATCACCGCCGTCGTCGGGCCGAACGCCTGCGGCAAGTCCACGCTGCTGCGCGGCCTGGCCCGCCTGCACCCGCTCGACGGCGGCCGCATCACCCTCGACGGCGCCGACATCACGGCCATGCCCCGCAAGGAGCTGGCCCGCAAGGTCGGCATGCTGCCACAGTCCTCGATCGCGCCCGACGGCGTGCGGGTCGCCGAGCTCGTCAGCCGCGGCCGGTACCCGCACCAGGGCTGGTTCGGCCGGCACTCGTCCGACGACGACGCCGTGGTCACCACGGCGCTGGAGTCCACGGGCGTCGCGGACATCGCGGACCGACCGGTGGCCGAGCTCTCGGGCGGTCAGCGCCAGCGCGTGTGGATAGCCATGGTCCTGGCGCAGCAGACGGACATCGTGCTGCTCGACGAACCGACGACGTTCCTCGACGTGCGCCACCAGCTCGACCTGCTCGACCTGCTCACGGAGCTCAACCGGGACCGGGGCACCACCGTCGCGATGGTGCTGCACGAGCTCAACCTCGCCGCGCGGTACGCGGACCACCTGGTCGTGATGGCCGCGGGGCGGATCGTGGCGGAGGGAGCGCCGTCGGAGGTGCTCACGCGCGAGGTGGTCGACGAGGCGTTCGGGCTGCGTGCTCAGGTGGTGCTCGACCCGGTCGCCGGCTCTCCGCTCGTGGTGCCGGTGGGCCGCTACCACTCCTCCACCGGCTGAGCCCTCCGCCCAGCGGAGGCGTGGCTTACCTCACCCCACTGCTCCCCAATTCCGCAACATCGTCGTTACCTAATGTGGTTAGGCTAACCTCACATCGACCGGCGCCCGCCGGTCCCTCGACTGAACATCCGGGAGAAACCGTGCGCCATCGTCGTTCCCTCGCGGCGGCCGTCGGCCTTGTCGCCGCGTCCGCCCTCGCCCTGTCGGGCTGCGCGTCCGAAGCCCCGACCGCGGACGGCGCGACGCCGTCGGGCAACACCTCCGACGCGACCGACAAGTTCCCCCTGACCATCGAGCACGCCCTCGGCGAGACCACGGTCGAGGAGGCGCCCGAGCGCGTCGCCACGTGGGGCTGGGGCTCGACCGAGGCCGCGATCGCGGCGGGTGTCTACCCCGTCGCCGTCGCCGAGCAGACCTGGACCGTCGGCGAGGGCAACCTCCTGCCGTGGGTCGAGGACGCCTATGACGAGGCCGGCATCGAGCACCCGACCGTGCTGACCGACGCCGAGGCGGGTGCATCGGTTCCGTACGAGGAGTTCGCCGCCGCCGAACCCGACCTCATCGTCGCCCCGTACTCCGGCATCACCCAGGAGCAGTACGACCTGCTCAGCGAGATCGCACCGACGATCGCCTACCCGGAGACCCCGTGGCAGACGCCGTGGGACGAGATCATCACCGCGACGGCCGATGCCCTGGGCCGCAGCGCCGCGGGCGAGGCCAAGGTCGACGAGATCAACCAGTACCTGGCCGACGAGGCGGAGGCGCACCCCGAGTTCGCGGGCAAGACGTTCGCCGCGATCGTGGACTCGCCCGAGGAAGGGCTGGTCTACGTCTACAAGTCGGAGGACCCGCGCGCCGGGTTCCTCGAGGGCCTGGGTATGGAGAGCGCCCCGGCCGTGGACGAGCTCGCGCCCGACGACGGCGAGTTCTTCTACACGCTGTCGTACGAGCAGCTCGACAAGCTCGACTCGGACATCGTGGTCGCCTACACGTACACCGAGGAGGAGGCCGCAGCCCTGCCGGACAAGAAGGAGCTGCAGGCCCTGCCCGCCGTCAAGGACGGCATGGTCGTGCAGCAGGTCGGCACCATCGCGGTCTCCGCGGTCTCTCCGCCCACGGCCCTCTCGGTCCAGTACCCCGAGGGCATGCCGACGCTGGTGAAGTCCCTGTCCGACCTGCTCAAGCAGTAACCCATCCGTTGAGTGCTGGGTATCTGCGGGCGAACGCCGGTTTGGCCAACAGATATCCAGCACTCAACGAGCTATTTGGCGGCGGTGGGGGTGTCCAGGGCTCCCCCGTAGCGGCGGTCGCGGCTCGCGTACTCCTCCACCGCCCGCCAGAGGTGACGACGGTCGACGTCGGGCCACGGCTCGTCGAGGAACACCATCTCGGCGTAAGCGGCCTGCCACAGCATGAAGTTGGACGTGCGCTGCTCGCCGGACGAGCGCAGGAACAGGTCCACGTCGGGCAGGTCGGCCAGGTACAGGTACTTCTGCACCGTCTTCTCGTTGACCCGCTTCGGGTCGAGCCTGCCGGCGGCGGCGTCGCGCGCCATGGCCGCGGCGGCGTCCGCCAGCTCGGCCCGGCCGCCGTAGTTGACGCACATCGTCAGGGTGCAGAGGTCGTTGTCCTTGGTGCGCTCCTCGGCCTCCTGGAGCACGTTGATCACGGACTTCCACAGCTTCGGACGGCGTCCGGCCCAGCGGATCCGCACGCCCCACGACGCCATGACGTCGCACTGGCGCCGCATCACGTCCTGCGTGAAGTTCATCAGGAAGCGCACCTCCTCGGGCGAGCGCTTCCAGTTCTCGGTGCTGAAGGCGTACGCCGAGACGTACTTGACGCCGACGTCGACGGCCCCGGCGACGACGTCGAGCAGCGACATCTCACCCGCTCGGTGGCCCTCGATGCGGGGCAGGCCACGGGCGTTCGCCCAGCGCCCGTTACCGTCCATGACTATGGCGACGTGCTGCGGCACGAACTCCTTCGGGATCCGCGGAGCCTGTACCCCTGACGGGTGCGGATAGGGCGCCACCAGCTGCCGCGTGTTCCGGGCCATCAGCGCTCCACCATCTTCAACGATCGCAACGTTCTCTCCAGGTAGTACTGCCCGTAGGCGGCGACGAGGCCGCTCGCCTCCTTGCGGTGCCGCGCGTCGGACGCGTCGGCGGTCACCCAGTCTCCGGCCAGCAGCGAGGACAACAGGGCGAAGGTCTCCGGCGCGGGCGCTGTGGAGCCCGGCGGCCGGCAGCGCGGGCAGACGGCGCCGCCCTGCGCGACGTTGAACGAGTGGTGCGGCCCGGGCTCGCCGCAGCGGGCGCAGTCCTCGAACGACGGCGCCCAGCCGGCCACCGCGAGCGCCCGCAGCAGGTAGGAGTCGAGCACCAGGTTGGCGTCGTGGTGCCGCTCCGACAGCGCGCGCAGCCCGCCGGCGAGCAGCCAGTACTGCTGGACCGACGGCTCGTGCTCCTGCGCGACGAGACGGTCGGCGGCCTCCAGCATCACGGTGCCCGCCGTGTACAGGCCGTAGTCCTGGCTGATGGCGCGTGCGTACGCCCCGATGGTCTCGACCTGTGTCACGGTGTCGAGCCCCATGCCGGGCCGCGGGCTGCGGCCGGTGTGGAACTGCACGTCGACGGCCATGAACGGCTCCAGCCGCGCCCCGAACTTGGACGACGTGCGCCGCACGCCCTTGCCCACGCCGCGCACCTTGCCGTGCTTCCGCGTCAGGAACGTGATGATGCGGTCCGCCTCACCCAGCTTGTGGGTGCGCAGCACGATCGCGTCGTCTCGGTACAGGGGCACGCAGTCATTCTGCCCCTACTCACCGACACTCCGGCACACCGCGCGTCAGCACCCCAAGACCTTCACGAGCGCTCAGCGCTCCACGAACCGCGTGCCGTCCGGCGTCAGCTCCGGTTCCCACACGAACCGGTGGATCACGTGCTTCTCGAGCACGCCGCGCGCGATCAGGGCGACGGTGCCCCAGAGCGCGAAGAGCAGCACCGTCTGCAGGAAGTTGTTGCCGATCTTCTCGAACCCGGTGAGCGCCAGCGTGGGGATCAGGAACATCAGGCCGAGGAACGCGGGCAGCAGGTGCACGCCGACCCACTGCACCACCGACAGCATCTCGATCCGGCGGTCGGCGACGACGCCGTGGTAGTCCATCACGTTGACCACGTGGTCGGCGCGCCACTTGGCGACGTGCCGGGCGACGGTCCACTGCGCGTCCCTGGCGTCGAGGGACGAGCTGCCCGACGGCAGCCAGATCCCGAGGATCTGGTGGATCTCGGCGGGTGTCAGGTAGCCCTTGTCGAGGATCGTCAGGCTGTGCACGGGGGGCTGCCGGGTGTTCGTCGGCAGGACCAGTGCGGCGAGGAACAGCAGCACCCCACCGGTGCCGAGCAGTCCCACGAGCGCGTCCGGGAGCCATGGCAGGAGCAGGGTCGCGGTGGCGACGGCCAGCGCGCCGAGCAGCGCGCAGACTATGCGGTTCTTCATCGTCATGGTGAGCAGGACCTTACCGGCATCTCACCCTGGCGGGTGGCGAAGGTCCGGCGGCCGGTCAGAAGAACGAGGTGTCCCGCCTGCTCAGCGGGCGGGACACGAGCCGCCAGGCGCGAACCTGCAGCGCGAGCGCCAGCGGCACCACGACGGCCGCGCCGATCCCGTACGCGCCCATCGTCTCCGCGGAGATCCCGCCCTCGACGAGTCGGGGCCACGCCACGACTGCCGTACCCACCACGGGGGCCACGATCATCACGGAGGTGACGATCACCGGCAGCGGGCCCGTACGCCGCAGCCGCCAGGCGACGACGGCGGCGGCGTGCAGGCGGGTGACCACCACGGCGACGACGCCGAGGACCAGCGCCGCCAGACCGCTGCCCCAGGCCGCGCCGAGCAGCGCGCCCCAGCTGCCCGCGAGCACGATGCTCGCCACCACCAGCAGGATGTCCCAGGCGTCCCGCCAGACCCGCTTGAGCCGTCTGCTGCGCAGCCAGATCGCCGCGTCGCGCAGCACCCAGGACACGACCAGCGCGACCGCCACGGGGGACGCCGCGTCGAGCAGGTCCGCCCCGGCGTACGGGAACACACCGATGAGCACGGCGAGCGCCGCCACGAGCCACACATCACCGGGCACCAGCATCGGCGCGACGGCACCCAGCACCACGCGCCGTTCGGCGGGCGCGCGCCGCCGGTCGCTGCCGTCGTGGTCGCGCTCCTGCAGCAGGGTGGCTCCGGCTCCCTGGATCGCGCCGTCGAGCAGCACCCACCCGGCCACCAGGACGGTCAGGAGGACGGACCAGGCCGCTGCGTTCATCGGACCACCTCCGGCTCGGCTCGTCGGGCACCGCCAGCGTAACGAGGTCCCCGCCCGTCCGGCCTGCGGAAACGGGGTCGTGTCCGCCTCTCTGCGCGAAAGAAGCACAACCCCGTTCTCGTCAGTACTGGTCGCGTGACGGGAGGGCCCGCCACGCCTCGAACGGCTCGCCCGCTCGGGGGATCCGGTGCTCGACTACGGGGCTGGGCCACGTCGAGCGGTCACGCGCGAGCAGCTCGTAGAGCTCGCGGTCGTCGAAGCCGGCCCGGTCGGCGTCGTAGCGGTTCGCGGCGAACACGACCCGGTCCACGCGGGCCCACAGCGCCGCCGACAGGCACAGCGGGCAGGGCTCGCAGGACGCGTAGAGCGTCGCCCCCACCAGGGAGAACGTGTTCAGGGCCCGGCAGGCGACCCGGATCGCCACCACCTCGGCATGGGCCGTGGGATCGAGGTCGCGGGTCACCCGGTTCCCCTCGGCCGCCACCTCGGCACCCGCTCGCACGACGACGGCCCCGAAGGGGCCACCGCCGTCGGCCACGTTCCGCGTGGCGACCTCGACGGCGCGGACGAGCCAGGCGCCGTCGCCAGGATCGGCGGGTATCCCGGACCGGGGGCCAGGCCTGTCGTTGGGATCAACCATCCTTCGATGCTCGCACCACGGCGTCTCCCCGGCGTCTCGTCGGCAAGGTCCGGCTGCTCTAACGCGCAGCGTCGGACCTCCTGAGCAGCGTGGGGCCCGATCCGGCCGGCGCGGGGTCTACCGCGGCCCAGGCGGCCGGGAAGGTGGTGCCCGCCTCGGAGTCGTAGACGATCAGGTCGGCGGCGGCACCCTCGGCGATCACACCCTTCCGGCGCGGCCCCCGGTCCAGCCCCGCGAGCGCCGCGGTGCTCGCGGAGGTCCAGTGGGAGACGTCGGCCAGCGGCACGCCCCGACGTCGGGCGGCGTCGGCCAGGGCTGCCAGCCCGCCCTGCCGGGGCGAGCCGACACCGCCCACGCAGTCGAGGACACCCTCCCGGAGCCCGTGCCAGAGCGCGTCCTGGTCACCGCCGTCGCGGACGGCGGGGCAGCACGAGCGGGCGGAGCCGTCGGCGGAGCCGTCGGCGGTGCCGTCCCGCACGTCGAGGACGAGGCCGTGGTGGCAGGTCTCCGCGGTGACGGGCAGGCCCTCGTCCTTCGCCTCGGCGATCAGGTCGAGCGCCCGCGCGGAGGTCAGGTGCGGCACGTGGGTGCGCGCGCCGGTCTCGCGGACGGCGTCGAGCAGGCCGGTCAGCGCTGCCGGGCCCTCGGCGTGCACCGCGAGCAGCCCGCCGAACCAGGCGATGCGGCCCATGGCGGCCAGGAGCTCGTCCTGCGGGAGCGGCGGGAGCACCGGCGCACCCGAGCCTGCGAGGGTGCACGTGAGGCCGAGCACCCCGGCGGCCCAGAGCGGCTCCAGCTCCTCGGTGTTGCCGGGGACTGCGCCACCCCAGAAGCCGATGTCGCGGTGCAGGTCGCCCCGTGCTCGCGCCACCTCGGCCGCCGCGCGCCTGTCCTCCAGCGCGCGCACCGTGGTTGCGGGCGGGAGGGAGCCGGACGACAGGTGCGTGTCGACGACGCCGGGCAGCACCACCCGGCTCCCCAGCTCGACGGTCTCACCGGAGACCTTGGCGCGCGCCGGGTCGGCGGAACCCCACCACACCTGGTGGACCATGCCGTCCTGGACGCTGAGGACCGCCGGCTGGAGCTCACCCTCGATCAGGACCCGTTCGGACGCGAGGACCAGGGTCGGCGGCTCCGCTCGCGGCGCCCCGCCGAGGATGACGTCGTCGTCCAGGCTCATCCGAGTCCTCCGCCGGTCACGTAGCCGGTCACACGGCCGGTCACACGGCCGGTCACGCCGGGACCCCGACGGACGCCGCGGCGGGTTCCTCGACGAGGGTCTCCAGGCGCCGGAGGGCTATCTGGCGCAGCTGCTCGGCGGTCACCAGCACCTCGGTGGCGGGGTCGTTCGCGAGGCGCTCGGTCAGGTTCGCGAGGATGTCCTCCGCGGTGCGCCCGGCGGCCCGGACCAGGAAGATCCGGCCGAACCTCGCCTCGTAGGCGGCGTTGCCGGCGGCGATCCGGGCGGCCGTCGCCTCGGCCGCCGCCGGCAGCTCGGTGCGGGACAGGCGTGCTTCGACGCTGTCGCCGGCGGCACACTCACCGACGCGGGGATGGTGCGCGAGCGCCGCGTCGACGTCGGCCGCCGTCCATTCGGCGGCGGCTCGCATGGCACGCAGCAGCAGCGAGTCACGGCACCGGTACGGGCGGCCGGCCACGACGTCGTCGACCCACGAGCCGATGTCGGCGCACGGCCGGACCGTCGCAGCGGCGTCGGAGGCGGGCAGGGCGTTGAAGGTCGCGAGGTCCACGGGGCAAATCTATGGTTTCGACCCGGCGCGCGACGGGTACCGGCGTTTCCGGCCCGTAAATCTTCGGCCGATGCCGTCACCCGGCGTCCGGCGCCCGGCACCCGTCAGGGCAGCCGGCCCGTGCGCAGCATGTGAGCGAGGTCGGCCCTGCCGAGCCGCTCCGCCGACGCCGCGGCCTCCTCGTGGTCGTACGGGACCGTGAGCAGCTCGGCAGCCCAGCCGCCGTCGTCGGTGCGCGACAGAACCGCGAACCGGGCCTCGGGGCGCCCGGCCTCGACCCGGTGGGGGTGCGGGGCGTCGTCCGCGTAAGCGGGCCAGCCCACGCTGCCGGGGTTGACCAGCAACGATCCGTCCGGGAGCGGCCTGGTGCGTGCCTGGTGCGTGTGCCCGCACAGGTACAGCGCGTACGCCCCGTAGGCCGAACCGAGGCGTTCGACGAGCTCACCGTCCGTCGCCTCGCGCACACCCTTCGGGTGCTCTGCCGTCGGCTCGACGACGGTCTGGGTGAGGTAGGTGGCGTCGTCGTCAGGCACGGCGTGGAAAGCGAGCACGCCGGGAGCCGGGCGAGCGGTGAGCGGGAGCGATCCGAGCCACGTCCGGTCGGCATCGGTCAGGACGCCCACCGCGATCCGGTCCGCGCCACCCATCTCGTCGTAGGGCAGGGTCAGTACCTGGCGCTCGTGGTTGCCGCGGACCGTCACGATGTCGGGACGCTCGGCGAGCAGGTCGAGAGTGCCGCGCGGGTCGACGGCACCAGAGACGATGTCACCGAGGTTCAGCACGAGATCGACGGCCTCGGCGTCGACGGCGGCGAGGACCGCCGCGAGCGCCGGGGTGTTGCCGTGGATGTCGGAGAGGACGGCGACACGGTTCATTCACCGAGGTTAGCGAACCGGCGGCCCCGCCTCACCGGTACGCGGGTCCCGGACCTCCGGCGGCATCGCCTCGCTGCTTCCGGGCTGCTCGACGACGCGGGCCGGGGCGGGCCACACGGCGATCAGCAGACCGAGCAGAGCGCTGCCGAGGTGCAGCCAGTTGTCGGCCTGGTTGATGTTCAGGTAGTTGATCTCCGGGTTGTTCACGGCGAAGAGCCCGTAGACGAAGGCCGCGCCGTAGCCGATCAGGAGGAGCCAGCCGAAGGTGCGCGCGCTGGCCGATCTGGACCACGCGCCGATACCCAGGATGCCGATCACCAGGTGCACGATGTTGTGCAGGGGGTTGATGGCGAAGCCCAGCAGCATCTGGTCAGGGTCGTGCTCCATGAAACCGGCCATGTCGAACCCGGTCACGAAGAAGCCCGCTATCCCCACCAGCAGGTAGACCACGCCAACCACGAGGGCAAGCCACTGATGGGCGCCGCGGGGGCGCCGAGTAGCCGTCGTGTGGGTCATGATGCCTCTCCCGTCCGTCTGGTAGCACTTCTCTGGTCTACCGTCACGCGGTCGAGTTCCACTCGCACGCTGGGGCTGCACCGTCAGCGATCCAGCCGACCCTGTCGTGCGCCGCATGACCGAACGCCTACGAAGCAGTGGGCTGGGTGCGCCGCCCGGCCAGCTCACTCAGGAGCCGCTTCCTGAGCGCCGCGACATGGCCTTCGTAGTCGTCGATGTCGTCCAGCGCGCTCTCGAACGCGTCAGGTACCAGCTCGGTGAGCTCAGCAACGCGCTCCACCAGCTGGTCCGCGTCGAGGCCGGCGGCGTCCGCGAAGCGGCTCCAGGCGTCGCGCCCGATCCCGTCGAGCTCGAACACTCCCCCGACACTCATCGAGACCAGGCGTGCACCGCCCGCCGGCGGGTCGTAGGCGAAGCCGGAGGCGACGTCATAGATCGGTGCGAGATCCACCGAGTCGCCGTCCAGCAGGACCGCATAGTTGCGGGCGTGTGCGTCGGGGGCACCGATGACGGTGTTGTAGATCAACCCATCGACGAACCGCTCGACGTTGCGGCGAGCGGCCCCAGCGGTCTCGGACACCTCTCGCAGCATACGGACGATGCCGAGCGCGGACGGACCACCTCCCGACTCGTACTTCTCGTCGGCACCGAGCGCCTGGCACAGGTCTTCCTGGTGCAGGCGGACCACCTGGTCACCCCGAACACGCGCGCGGTCGAACCGGTCGATCACTATCGCGTCCTGGGACTTGAACGATGTGTACTCGGTGTACGCCACATCCAGGCCGACGATCCGCGCGGCACGCATGCTGGCGTGCTCGTCCAGCGCTTGGGCCTTCAGCTTACGGATGCCGGGCTTGACGATGTGCGTCGTCGCCTCGGCCCCCTGTGCCACGTACCACCGATCGCCCTCTCGGCGTAGCGCGAACTTCTGTTGGGTGCCGCCCAACGACCAGTGCTCCCCTGGCATGGTCCAGGAGGCGTACTCGTCCGTGTCCATCTCGTCCAAGCGGATCTCGATGTCACCGACGCTGCATTCCTGAAGGCTGCCTTCGCGCGCGACCGTCGCCGCGATCTCTTCCTCCGCGCAGAACTGCACGGCACCGGCGCAGTCCTTGCCGACGACGGAGAGCAGGGCCAGCTCGTCCCGGGTGTCGATCCGATACCGGCGGCCGATGGCGTCCAGCGCGGCGTCGCTCTCGGGGAGCAGGCCCCTGAGAAACGTCGTGACGGGAGCCCCTACGTGGGATGCGATGTCCGGGGGCAGCGCGAGCGAGACGGGCGTGGCGCCCAGGCGACGCGCGTCATCGAGGTAGGTGAGACGCAGCACGCCGGCCCTCGTGCGGGTGAGCTCTGCGACATGCCGGCCACCGAGAATGACGGCGAGCTGCTTCACGACGGCCATCTCAGGGCGCTTCCTGGTCGTCACGGATGGCCAGGCTTGCGTCGAGCGCATCAAGCACGCGCATCAGACGTCCGATCTCGAGCCCCTCGGTGCGCCCCTGCTCGAGGCTGATGATCCACTGGCGAGAAACGTCCGCCGCTTCGGCCAGGGCAGCCTGGGAAAGACCTCGGTCCAGACGCAACCTTCTGACGGCTGTGCCCAGCCGGGTCAGGGATCGTGCGTTGAGCACCTGGTATGTCGTCACCGATGTCACGGTACGTTGACACTGCAGCCATGTCAACATACCGTGACACGGCTGCAGTGTCAGCGCACCCTGACATCCCGAACGGTCAGGCCTCGTCCTCACCACTGCCGGGGGATCATCCCCGCCTGCGCGTAGACGGTGCGCAGGTACTCCAGCAGCTCGTCCGCGTCGGGGGGCTCCGGTCGCAGCAGCCGGTAGACGACCGCGCCGACCGTCATGTCGATGAGCGCCTCGATGTTCGTCTCCGTGGGCAGGACTCCCTCCTCCACGGCCCGCGACAGCGCCAGGTGCGCGGTATGCCGCCGGGGCACGAGGTGGTTGCGCCAGAAGGCCGTCATGACGCCGGGGTGGGTGACGCTGGAGCCGAGGACCTGAGCGAGCATCGCCCGGTAGCCGGGTTCGGCGAGGGTCCTGGCGCTGACCGGGAGCGCGTCGACGATCACCTGGGAGATCTCGGCGTAGGACAGGCCTGCCAGGTCGTCCGGGCCAGGGCTCGGGATCTCACCACGCGCCGACTCGACGGCCGCCGCGATGAGCTCGTCCTTGCTCGCCCAGCGCCGGTACACGGTGAGCTTGCCGACGCCCGCCCGGCGCGCGATCTGCTCGATGCTGGTCCCGGCGTGGCCGTGCTCGGTGAACAGCTCGAGCGCGGCCCGCAGGATCGCGTCGTCGGTGCGGGGGTCGCGCGGCCGTCCGCGGCCGCGGGGCACATCGGCGGCGGTCATCGGGCGCTGCCCGTGCGCAGGACCTCGGTGAGCCACGGCCCCGACGCCGCCGGGTCCGCGCCGCGCCAGGCGAGGTGACCGTCCGGGCGCACGAGCCAGGCCTCGGCGACGCCGTCCGTCCGGGTGAGCCGCGCCGGCTCACCGTCCGGCGCGGCACCGGATGCGCCATCATCCGCGCCGTCCACGCCGCCCGCGCCGTCCGACGGCGGAACGAGCAGCGCCCAACGCCCGCCGAGCTCGGAGTGCAGGTGGGTCGGGGTCCCGTCCGCGCTGACGCAGTCGAGATTCGGCACACGGTCACCGACGCACGTCCGACGCCGGAGCCGGGCGGCCACCCGCTCAGTCGGCCCGGCCCCCAGCGGGCCGGACCGGTAGCTCACCCAGAGCTGGGAGGTGGTGAACGTGACCCAGCGCTGGATCACCGGCTGGTTGAAGAGCCGGATCAGCACGTGGTCCCGCACGAACCTGCCGACGGCGCTCTGCGCCACGTTGACCCGCGTCACGTTGGCGGTACCACGCACCACGTCGGTGGCGAGCGGACGGCGCTCGTCCGCATAGGTGTCCAGCAGCGCGTCGGACGCCCGGCCGCGCACCACGTGCGCCAGCTTCCAGGCCAGGTTCTCGGCGTCGCCGAGACCGGTCAGCATGCCCTGCCCGCCGAACGGCGCGTGCGCGTGCGCGGCGTCGCCGGCGATGAGGACCCGGCCGCGCCGGTACCGGTCGGCCAGCCGGCGCTGGATGGTGAACTCGGACACCCACTCGCTGTCCAGGACCCACACCTCGCGGCCCGTACGTTCGGGGAGGATCTCGCGGAACCGGTCCAGGATCTGCGCCTCGCTCAGCCGGCTGCGCCGCCCGTAGGCGTCGGCGGCCCGTGGCTCGGCAGGATCCAGCTCGGCAGGATCCGGCTCGGCAGCGTCCGGCGGGGCGCTCTGCGGGTCGTACGCGATCAGCCGCCACAGGTCGCCGCGCCCGTCGTCGTCGGGCATCGGCATGGCGCCGAGCATCCCCGTCGGGTGCAACCAGCCGGACGTCCCGGTCCGGTCCACGTCCCAGTCCAGGTGCACGTCGGCCAGCAGGAACCGTTCGCTCAGGCGCACCCCTGGAGCGTCGATGCCCGCGGCGCTCCGGACGGCGCTGTTGGTCCCGTCGCAGCCGACGAGCCAGCGGGCCCGCACGGTCCGCCCGTCGTCGAGCTCCGCGGTCACGCCGTCGTCGTCCTGCACGAGACCGGTGAGCGACGCGTCCCACTCGGGCGTCACGCCCAGCTCCCCGAGGCGTCGGCGCAGCTCGCCCTCCACGAGGGCCTGGGACACCACCATCGGCGGCGCCGCGGTCCGCAGACCGGGGTCACCGAACCGGATGCGCATCATGGGCCTGTCGCCCAGGTAGGTGGTGATCCGCATCGCCCGTACCGAGCGCTGTGGCAGGTCCCCGAGGGCACCGAGCCGGTCGAGCACCTCTGACCCGCGCACGTGCACGAAGTTGGCCCGCGACGTCGTCGCCGGAGCCGGCAGGCGGTCCACGACGCGCACGCCGACCCCCTGCAGGCGAAGGCCGCACGCCAGCGCGAGGCCCGTGGGGCCGGCGCCGACCACGAGCACGTCGGTGACCTCGTCTGCCATGGCTGCTCCTTTTGTTAACGCATCGGTATCGTTAACAAAATAGCGCAGCCCCGCGGCGGCCGGAAGGGCCCGCGTGCGCCTCAGCCGGACGGCGCGAGCAGCGCCCGGACCGCTGCCCGGGCGGTGGCGAACGCGTCCGGCTGCGCCCGGGTGGTGTGAGCGACGATCGCCCCCTCGTAGAGCAGGTGGACCTGCGCGCCGACCTGCTCCGCACCGGGCTCCCCGGCGCCGCGGAGGAGGTCGGTGAACACGCCGAGCATGTAGAGCTTGTCGGCGAGGATCACCGCGTTGCCCGGGTGCTCCGTACCGCCGATCTCGGCGTGGGCGTTGACAAAGGCACAACCCCGCAGGTTCTGCTCGGCCCACTCCTCCGCGATCTCCAGCGCCGCCAGGACCTGACCGGCGCCCGCGCCGCGACCCGCAGAGTCACGACCCGCCGGACCACGGGCCGCGAGCCGCTCGTGGAACCAGGCCACCCAGCGCTCGTGCCGACGCGTCAGGTAGGCAGCCACCAGCGCGTCCTTGGACCCGAACCGGTCGTAGAGGGTCTTCTTCGTGACACCCGCCTGGTCGGCGATCAGGTCGACGCCGACGCCGCGGATCCCACGCTGGTAGAAGAGCTCGCCCGCCGTCGCGAGGATCTTCTCGCCGGCCGGGGTATGGGGGTTGGGGCTGCGTCGCATGCGGTCTCTCCGTCCGGGAGCTTCGGGTGCGGGGTGCACTGCGAGTATACCGACCTGTGTGGTTACCTGCCATCATGCCAGCACGCCTCCTCCGTCACGCCGCCCCCGCCCTGCTCGTGGTGCTGTGGAGCTCCGGCTTCGTGGGTGCCACCTTCGCGGCCCCGGTCGCCCCTGCCACCACCACGCTGCTGTGGCGCTACGTGGTCGCCGCACCCCTCATGCTCGTGGTCGTGCTCGCGCTCCGGCGCCGCTACGGACCGCGCTACCTGCGGCGGGAGGCGGTCCTCGGCACCCTCGGCCAGGCCGGCTACCTGTACGGCGTCTTCCGCGCCGTCGAGCACGGGCTGCCGGCGGGGACCGCCGCCCTGCTCGCCTCGCTGCAGCCCGCGCTGGTCGCCGTCGTCCTGTCCCGGTTCGGGCAGCGGGGCGGACGCCGCCAGGCGGCGGGCCTGGCGATCGGCTTCCTGGGGGTCGCGCTCGCCGTCGGGCCCGACGCCGTCGCGGGGACCGGTGTCGCAGGGGCACTCTGGGCCGTGACGGGCATGCTCTCGCTCTCGGCCGCCGCCGTGTTCGGCGACCTGTGGCCGGCACCCGAGGAGGAGCACGACGTGCTGGACTCCCTGGCCGTGCAGGGCGTCGTCACGCTGGCGTTCTTCGCCGTGGTGGCGTTCGGGAGCGGGCAGGCCGCGCCACCCGCCGACCCGTCGTTCTGGCTGGCGGTCGCCTGGCTGGTGGGCCTGTCGTTCCTGGGCGGTTACGGCACGTACCTGTACGTGCTGCGCACGCGAGGGCCGGTGGCGGTGAGCACGTGGCTGTACCTCACGCCGGCGGTGGCCGCGACGTGGGCCTGGGCCATGTTCGGCGAGGAGCTGCCGCTGCTCACGGTGGCGGGGTTCGCCGTGAGCCTGGCGGGGGTCCTCGTCGTCCGGCCCGCGCGTGCACGGCGCAAGCCCGCGTGCACGGCGCAAGCCGTCGCCCGCTCTGGCCGCGGCCCGATCTTGACAGATTGGTAACCCTCGGGTTACCAATGGTCCATGGACGCCTTCGCTGCTCTCGCCGACCCGGTCCGGGGCGAGCGGCGCCCGGCCCGACCGGCCCGCGCCGCGCCGG
>NZ_JBEZZF010000092.1:0-16665 GCF_040639055.1 Promicromonospora sp. NPDC023987
ACTGCGCCGGCGGGACCACGCCCTGGATCGGCACTCCGGGAGTGCCGATCACCTGACGTTCTACCGACCACGAGACCTCGACCGGCATCCGCCCTTGCGCAGCACGTGTTGAATGGGGCGCATGCGAGGAGCAATCATTCATGGCCCCGGGGACGTCCGCTTCGAGGAGCGGCCAGATCCCGTCATCGTGGAGCCCACCGACGCCGTCGTCCGTACCGTCGCCTCCTGCGTGTGCGGCTCGGATCTGTGGCGCTACCGGGGCATCTCACAGGTCAAGCGGCCCACACCGATCGGCCACGAGTACGTCGGGGTCGTCGAGGAGGTCGGGCCGGCCGTCACCACCGTCAAGCCGGGCGACTTCGTCGTCGGCGGGTTCCTGCACAGCGACAACACCTGCGCGGTGTGCCGCAAGGGCATGCAGGCCAACTGCCTGCACGGGGGCGGCTTCGACGGCTGCCAGGCCGAGAAGATCCGGATCCCCAACGCGGACGGCACCCTGCTCGCCACCCCGGGCGAGCCGGACGCCGACCTGATCCCGAGCCTGCTGAGCCTTTCCGACGTGATGTGCACCGGCTGGCACGCGGCAGTCTCCGCCGGGGTCGGGCCGGGATCGAGCGTCGTGGTGGTGGGCGACGGCGCCGTCGGGTTGAGCGGCGTTCTCGCCTCGGCGCAGCTCGGCGCGACGACGATCATCGCCATGAGCAGGCACGAGCCGCGCCAGCGGGTCGCCGAGGAGTTCGGCGCGACCCACGTCGTCGCGGAGCGCGGCGCGGAGGGCCTCGCCAAGGTGCTCGAGCTCACCGAGGGCATCGGCGCGGACGCCGTGCTGGAGTGCGTCGGCACCGAGGAGGCCCGGGCGCAGTCGGTGGAGCTGGTCCGGCCGGGCGGCACGATCGGCCTGGTCGGTGTACCGCACGGCGACCTGCCCACCGACACGCTGTTCTGGGGGAACAAGGGCATCAAGGGCGGCGTCGCTCCCGTGCGCGCCTATCTTCCGCATCTGCTGGACCTGGTGTGGAAGCGCGAGATCGACCCGGGGAAGGTCTTCGACCTCACCCTGCCGCTGTCCGAGGTGGCCGACGCCTACCGCGCGATGGACGAGCGGCGCGCGATCAAGGTGCTCCTACAGAACTGACCCGCGCGGCGCGGACCGACGCGGAGCCGACGCGGAGCCGACGCGGAGCCGACGCGGAGCCGACGCGGAGCCGATGACCATGTAGCTGCTGCCAGTTCGACACCTGATCTGGCAGCAGCTACATGGTCATCTGGATACCGCTCAGCCTGCGAGCGCCGCCGTCAGGTCGACCTCGACCAGCTGGCCGGGGAACCCGAGGGCCGCGACGCCCAGGAGGGTGCTCGCCGTGGTGAACGCCTCGGCGATCGGCCCGGCGTTCAGCCGGTCCCACACTGCCGCGAGCTCGGCGGTGCGGTCGCTCGCGACATAGATGACGGAGCGGACGACGTCGCCCGGCGTGGCCCCGGCGGCGGACAGTGCCGCCAGCGCGTTGGCCGCCACCTGGTCCACCTGCGCCATGAGGTCGCCCGTCCCGACGACGGCCCCTGACGCGTCGAGCGGGCACTGGCCTGCGAGGTAGGCGGTCCGGTCGGCCTCGACGATCGTCACGTGGTGGTAGCCGGGCGTGGGGTGGAGCTCGTCGGACTGTATTCGGCTGATCCGCATGGCCGGAGTCTGGCAAGGGACCGGCCCGCCGCGCGATGGATTTCGCCGGTCAGGATGTCACCACGATCCTCCTCGCACGCGCCGGCCCTCGCTGTGCTCGTGGGCGAGGAGATCGGCGATGGTGACCACCGATGCCGGGTCGCCGGATACGGCCGGGTGCGATCATGGTCGAGACGCTAGTGGAACAGCCCGTCCGTTTCGGCGAAGTGAGAGAGATGACGAACCCCTTGACCCAGGCACCGGCACCGGCACCCGACGTGCCCGGCCCCCGCCCGGCCCGCGACCTGCGTTCCGACGCGCGCGACAACCGCGAGCGCATCCTTCAGGTGGCCCGCACGACGTTCGCGGCGGAGGGCATCGGCGTCTCGATGCGCGAGGTGGCGCGGCGCGCCGGCGTCGGCCCGGCGACGCTGTACCGGCGCTTCCCGACCAAGGAGGCGCTGGTCACCGAGGCGTTCGGCGAGCAGATGGTGCGGTGCACCACGATCGTCGGGGACGGGCTCGCGGATGCCGACCCGTGGCGCGGGCTCCGCACGGTGATCGAGCAGGTGTGCGTCCTGCACGCTCTCGACCGTGGCTTCACCGCCGCGTTCGTCACGGCCTTCCCTCGGGCCGTCGACTTCACGGCGGAGCGCACCAGGGTCATGCGGTCGCTGGCCGAGCTGGTCCAGCGCGCCAAGGACTCCGGCGACCTGCGCCGCGACTTCGTGCTGGACGACCTGATCATGCTGATCATGGCCAACTCCGGCATCCGGGCCAGCTCGCGTGCGGCCGCGGCCGCGGTGTCGCGCCGGTTCGCGGCGCTGGTGATCCAGTCGATCAGCGCCCGCCCGACCGTCGGACCGCTGCCGCCCGCCGTGCGGCTCCCGCTGATGGCCGCCATGCGCTGACCCGCTCCGGCAGGGCTGCCACCGGCCCACTGTCGTGCAGTATATTCAGAGAATGGTGAATTTGCCGGAGGCCCTCCCCCGCCCCGGCGCCACGATCCGGTTCGCCGACTCCGGCGGTCCTGGGCGTCCCGTGGTGCTCAGCCACGGCGCCGGCGTCGACCACACGATGTTCGAGCCCCAGCTCCCAGTCCTGCGCGACGCCGGCTACCGCGTGGTCGTCTGGGATCTGCGCGGGCACGGCACCTCCGCGCTGGACCCCGGGACCCGGTTCACCGCCGACGACGCGCTCGACGACCTGGCGGCGCTGCTCGACCGGCTCGGGCTCGACGAGCACCGGTCCGACGAGCACCGACCCGATGGCCTCCAGCGTGATGACCCGCGGCGCGACCGGCCGGTGCTCGTCGGACACTCGCTCGGCGGCAACCTCGCGCAGGCGCTCGTGCGGAGGGCACCGGAGCGGGTCGGCGGCCTCGTGGTCCTCGACTCGGCCTGGAACGCCGGCCCGCTCGGCCGCCTCGAACGGCTGGCGCTCCATTTCGCCGCCCCCATGCTCTCGGCGATCCCGGCGTCCCGGTTGCCGGGGCTGATGGCCCGCGCGTCGGCGTTGCGTCCGGCCGCGGTCGCGCACGCCGAGGCAGTGTTCGCGCGGATGCCGAAGGAGCGGTTCCTCGACGTCTGGCGGGCCACCGTCAGCCTCGTCGACCCGCAGCCGGGCTACCGCACGCCGGTCCCGCTCGGCCTCGTCCGGGGCGCTGGGGACCGCACGGGGAACATCGCCACCGCCATGCCCCGCTGGGCCGCGGCCGAGGGCGTCACCGAGCAGGTCGTCGCGGACGCGGGGCACATCCTCACGCTCGACGCACCGGACGCCGTGAACGAAACTCTTCTGGCGCTTCTGGCGACCATGGGCGCAAGGACCGACGAGAGCCCGGCCACAACATGACCGACCGGCTCGACGACCAGCACGACGACGAGCGTCACGAGGAGCGCGAGCAGTTCGTCAACGCGATGGGCGACACCCTCGCGTCCTGGAACCTCTCCCGGTCCACCGGGCGCACCTACGGCTACCTGCTGACCCGCGCGGCCCCTGCGTCGTCCGACGAGCTCCGCGCCGAGCTCCGGCTCAGCGCGGGCGCGGTGAGCACCGCCATGCGGGAGCTGGTCTCCTGGGGCCTGGCCCGGACGATCCCGCAGCCCGGCAGCCGCCGACTCCTCATCGAGGCAGCCGGCGGCTTCGAGCAGCTGCTCGCGGCCAGTCAGGAGCGTTCGCGCGCGTTCATCCGCACCCTCCGGTCCGGCCGGAACCTCACGGAGGACGCCCGCGCCGCGAGCCGCCTGGACGCGGTGACCGACCTCTTCGAGGCCTACGTCGACGCCGGCGAGCGCATGCTCCGCGACCGCGACTGACGCTCTGCCGGACCAGGCAGGCCGGGCGTGCTGGCAGGCCGGGCGGGCGGGCGGGCCAACTCGCATCTCGACGCGGCGGGGGCATGGTGTGCTGTTGTGGCAGGTGCCGGGTGGGCTGAATCCTGTTCACCTCAGGCTGGTCTCTTCCGGCTCACCTGAACTGTTCAGCCCTGGTGAATCAGACGGGGCCAAGGTGAACGATATTCAGCAGGCCCGGCACCTACGCTCAGCGATTACCTCACCCCCGACCTGTCCGGCCTTACCTCACCCCGGCTGGCCCGGCCTCGCCTCAGCCCCCGACCGGCCCGGCCTTCGGAGGAGGCCGACCAGGACGTCCGCGACGACGAACCCGGCGAGCGTCCAGCCGACCAGCGGCAGCCACCAGCCGATGGCGACCGCCGCCCCGAGCACGGCGGCGATCCCCCACCACGGCGCACCGCGCAGCACGCCCCGCTGCGGCGGGGTCCCGCCCAGCGTGCGCGGCTCGCGCGTCGGACGCCGCTTCCACCACATGAGGTAGCCCAGCACCACCATCGTGGCGATGCCGCTCGCGAGGAGGAACAGCACCAGCTGGTTCGGCAGGCCGAACAGCGAGCCCATGTGGGCGTCGATCCCCCAGCGCGCGAGCTTCGCCGCCAGCGGGAACTCGGCGAAGTCGAGGCGGTGGACGACCTGCATCGTGTCGGGGTCGACCGCCACCGCGTCGACCTCGGTCGGATAGCTGCGCTGGATCTCCTGCACCACCCAGGCGGTACCGGGCTCGGCCGGCGGCGTGATCTCGACCAGGCCGGTGTTGATGTTCACCGCCTGCGCGGTGGCGAGGACCGCGTCGAGCAGGGCGGGATCGGCCCCGCCGGCATCCGCCCCGCCGGCATCCGCGCCGCCGGCATCCGCGCCGCCGCCGGGCAGCCGCGCGTCCACGCCGGGCGTGCTCCAGTCGAACGCCGCCCGCAGGGTGTCCACGTTGCTGCCCGCGTGCTGCGACCAGGTGATGCCCGTCGCCGAGAGGAACAGCGCCCCCAGCAGCACCCAGATGCCGACGGAGGTGTGCCAGGTGAACAGGCGCCGGTAGCCCGTTCGCCCGCGACCGGGCCGCACGAAGTCCTTCTTGCTGCGGGACTTCCGGATGCGCCGGATCCAGAGCCCGAGGCCCGCGACCGCCACGATCCCGAGCCACGAGGCGGCGAGCTCGCTGTAGAGGCGGCCGACGTCGCCCAGGTGGAGGTTGCGGTGCAGCTGGTCCAGCCAGGTGCGCAGCGGCAGGGCACCGCTGGTGCCGTAGACCGTGAGGTCGCCGCGGACCTCACCGGTGCCGGGGTCGACGAACACGGCGCGGGACTCGCTCTCGTCGAGCTCGTCGTCGGCGAACATGATCCGGGTGGTGTCGCCCGGCTCGGGAGCAGGGCGCACCGCCGACGGCGTCGCCGCGGCGTCGCCGATGTGGTCCCTGGCGATCTCGGTCTGCTCGGCCAGGGTCAGCCGCGTGTCCGTGACGGGGGCGTGCAGCTCGTGCCGGTAGACGCCCTGCTCGATCGCGGGCGTCAGGGCGTACAGCGCGCCGCTGGCCGCGGCGACGAGGATGAACGGCCCCACGAGGAGACCGGCGTAGAAGTGCAGCCGGAGCAGCAGGGCGCCGAACCAGCGGGGCCTGCCGTGGGGGCGGTCGCCCCCCGGCGGACGGGGACGTTCTCGGTCGGTCTCGGGTGTGACGGAGACGGTAGTGGTCATGAGGGGGTCGCTTTCAGGTCCTGAGGGCAGCATCGACGGCTCCCCGCCCGGGCGCGTCCAGGCAGGACGGCGGGCGTGGCGGAGCCGCTCGGTGCCCGTGAGCGGGCTCGATGCTCGGAAAGGTCAGATCGCGGGCGCGGCCGGCGGTCCGCGCCGCCGCGACTCCGACACCTCAGGACGAGCGGGGAAGGAACCGGTGAACCAGTCGGGCGCCGTCAACCGGACGACAGGGAACGGCGCGGCGGCGTCGGCGGGGACGGTGAGGCGCCCGCGCAGCCAGCCGGCCAGGTCCGCCGCGAGCTCACGCAGGCGGGACAGCACCCGTTCACCGCAGTACAGGGCGGCGACGGTCACCGCCGCGCCGACGCCGTGCCAGCACCACATGGCCACGTCGGCGCTGATCAGCTCGAAGGGCGAGCCCCCGGACGACGGCGGGAGCTGCTCGTGGGCCCCGTGCGGCACGCCCGACGCTCCCGGGTGCCCCGGAGCACCCGAAGGTCCCGGACCGGCCGGCGCCCCCAGCACGAACAGCGTGTGGAACAGGACCTGGCTCAGCGCGACGGACGCGGTGGTGCGCCACAGCGAGAGCCGCCGGGCCGCGAGTGCCGTGCACACCGTGAGCGACAGCACCCCTGGCACGACGATCCCGAGCCAGCCCGGCATCGCGCCGCCACCCAGGAGGTGAGACAGCAGCGCTGCCGCGGTCGCCACCGACGCCACGACGGGGCCCCGCGCGTCGCGGAGCCGTCGGGGCGGGGTCGGGTGCACGCCGACATTCTGGTGCACAAGGGTCCTGTCCGCCCAGGGCCCACAACGATTAAGTGGTCCTACCGGAGCCCACGGGCCTATCCGAGCGCGCCACGCACCTCGCGGACGATCCGCGCCATCGCCTCCTCGGCGGCCGCGCCGTCGCCCCTGGCGACGGCGAGCGCCACCGCCTCGTGGGCGTCCAGGGCCTCGGGCTCGGGGTGGGCCGGCATCAGGCCGAGGTGGGTGCGTCCGGAGATGACGACGGCGACGACGTCGGCGAGCGCGCTGAACAGCTCGTTGCCGCTGGACCGCATGAGGAGCTCGTGCAGCCGGATGTCCAGCTCGAGGAACTCCTCGCCGTCGCCGTGCCCGGCCTCACCGAGCTCGCGCAGCCGGCGTGCGGTAGCGACCAGCTCGTCGCGAACTGCGGCAGAGGCGCCCCGCGCCGCGCACGCCGCGGCGAGAGGTTCGACCGCCTGCCGCAGCTCGGTGAGCGAGCGCAGCTGCGAGGCGCGGCCCGGCCCGGCCAGCCGCCACTCGATGACCCGGGGGTCGAGCACGTTCCAGGCGTCGTGCGGCAGGACGACGATGCCGACGCGAGGGCCGGAACGGACCAGACCGAGCCCTTCGAGCAGCCGCATCGCCTCGCGCGCGACCGTGCGCGACACCTCGAACTCGGCGCCGATCCCGTCCAGCGTCAGCACCGCGCCGGCAGTCAGCTCACCACCGGTGATGCGGCGGCCCAGGGCTTCGAGGACCGGGCTGTGCAGCACTGGAGGCATCGTCCAAGGATAGAGCGGTCCCCGGTCTCCGTCGGACCGGCGTCTATTGGTGAGATGAATCACGCATCAATGGTGTCACCAATGGTTGAGGATGGACGGATGGACACAGACGTCACCGAGACAGCGATGTTCTCGACCCAGACAACAACCGACGGGACATCCGGCAGCGGCACGGACCGCAGACCCCGGGCGATCGTCGTCATGGGCGTGGCCGGTTCGGGCAAGACGACCGTCGCCGCCCTCCTGGCCGGGCGCCTCGGCGCGTCGTTCGCGGAGGGCGACGACTTCCACTCGCCCGCGAACGTCGCCAAGATGGCCGCCGGCCACGCGCTCGACGACGACGACCGCTGGCCGTGGCTGCGCGGGATCCGGGACTGGTTCGCGGCGGAGCTCGGCGAGGGGCGCAGCGCGGTCGTGCCGTGCAGCGCCCTCCGGCGCAGCTACCGCGACCTGCTGGAGAGCGCAGGCGACGTGCGGTTCGTGCACCTCACCGGCTCGTACGACCTGCTCCGCGAGCGCATCCAGGGCCGCGCCGGGCACTTCATGAAGCCCGAGATGCTCGACAGCCAGCTCGCCACGCTGGAGCCGCTCGCCGACGACGAACCGGGCGTGGCCGTCGACGTCGGCCCGCGGCCGGACCAGATCGTCGACGAGGTCCTGCGCCTCCTGGACGAGCGCGCCACCTCCGCCACCGAGACCGAGGACCGCTGATGTTCCACACCGACCTGCTCACCCAGGGCGCCGTAGCAGCGGCCGCCCTCCCCCAGGCGGCCGCTGCCGCCCCGACGGCCTCGACACCACAGCTCGTCATCGCGGCGGTGGCCGGCATCGCCGTCATCATCGTGCTCATCGTCTGGCTCAAGATGCACCCGTTCCTGGCCCTGGTGCTCGGGTCCGGTGTGCTCGCGGTGGTGGCAGGCATCGGCCTCACCGACACGTTCACCAGCTTCTCGGCGGGCCTGGGGTCCACCGTCGCCGGCGTCGGCGTGCTCATCGCGCTCGGCGCGATCATCGGCAAGCTGCTCATCGACTCGGGCGGCGCCGACCGGATCGTCGACACGATCCTCGACCGGACCCCGGCCAGGCGGCTGCCGTGGGCCATGGCCCTCATCGCCTTCGTGGTGGGCATCCCGCTGTTCTTCGAGGTCGGCGTCGTACTGCTCATCCCGGTCGTGATGATCGTGGCGCGCCGTCTGCGCGCCAACCCCGTCCTGGTCGGCATCCCGGCGCTCGCCGGGCTCTCCGCGCTGCACGGTCTCGTGCCGCCGCACCCGGGGCCGCTCCTGGCGATCGAGGCCCTCGGCGCCGACCTGGGCATCACGCTCGGGCTCGGCCTGCTCGTCGCGGTCCCCACGGTGGTCGTCGCGGGTCCGCTGCTCGCCATCCCGCTCACGCGCTGGGTGCGGCTCGCGCCGCCCGTCAGCATCCTGGGCATGTCCGGCCCTGGCACGTCGGACGGCGCGTCCGACCCGCGCACGTCCGACGGCGCGCCCGGCGCCGGTCTGCCGAACGCCACCGCCGGCCTGCGCAAGCCCACCTTCGGCATGTCGGTGCTGGTCGTGCTCCTGCCCGTGCTGCTCATGCTGGCGCGCTCCGTCGTCGAGATCGCGGGCGCCACCGAGACCGGCTACGGGACCGTGCTGGAGTTCCTCGGCGAGCCGCTCGTCGCCCTGCTCCTCACGGCGCTCTTCGCACTGGTCGCCTTCGGCACCGCCGTCGGGCGCACGCGTCAGCAGCTCGGCGACCTGGTCGGCTCGTCGTTCGCGCCGATCGCGGGGATCCTGCTCATCGTCGGCGCCGGCGGCGGCTTCAAGCAGACACTCGTCGACTCGGGCGTCGGCGAGGTCATCGCCTCCGGCATCGCCGACGCCGGGATCACCCCGCTCCTGGCCGGCTGGCTCGTCGCCGCGCTGATCCGCATCGCCACCGGCTCCGCCACCGTCGCGACCATCACGGCGGCCGGCATCATGGCGCCTCTCGCCACCGGCCTGGAGCCCACCCACGCGGCGCTGCTCGTGCTCGCCATCGGCGCGGGCTCCGTGTTCCTCTCCCACGTGAACGACGCCGGGTTCTGGCTCGTCAAGGAGTACTTCGGCATGACGGTGGGCCAGACGTTCAAGACCTGGACCCTCATGGAGTCGGTGCTGTCGGTCGTCGCGCTCCTGGTGGTGCTCCTCCTCGGGGCGGTCGTCTAGCGCCGGCCCCGCCCTGGCCGCGCGAGCCAGCGCTCAGGCCTCCTCGACGAGCCGTAGCAGCAGCCGGGCGACCCGGTACCGCGCGCGGCCGTCGAGGGACCTGGGGTCGTAGCCCAGCTCGCTCGTCAGGGCGTCGTGCCGCACCTGGAGCGTCGAGTGGTGCATCCCAAGGGCCGCCGCCGCGGCGCGGACGCTCTCCGACCCGGCGAGCTCGTCGAGCACCGCGCGGGTGCGGCGGTCGAGCCGCGCGAGCGCCACGACGTCCGGCTGCTGGGCGGCGACCGGCTCGAGGACGCTGACCGCGGTCAGGACGACGCCGAGGTCCGTGGCATCCACGACCGCGTCGTCCGCCGGCAGCAGCCGCAGGGCGAGCACGGCCGTGCGGAAGGACTCCGGGAGCTCGTCGGCACGCCGCCGGAGCCCCACGCCGGCGGGTCCGGAGAGCTGCTCGTCGTGGCCGAGCACCACCGCCCGGAGCAGGCCGTAGGAGGTGGCCACCACGGTCGACGGGGCGGCCGACACCGGGTGCGAGACCAGGTGCGAGACCGGGCGCGACGCCGGGTGCGAGACCGGGCGCACGACCACACGGACCTCTCGTGCGGGATCGAGCCGGAGCCGCGACAGCGCGACCCGACGCTCGGCCGTGTCGCGGGTGGCGTCCAGCGCCGTCTCGAGGGAGCTGTCCGCACGGCCCGGGTGACGCGCCGCGACCAGGTCGACCGCGAGCGCCAGTCGCTCGACGACCATCGCGTCGTTGGCGTGCGGCGACCCGTGGCGCTCGAGCCAGACGCGGCCGTTGCTGATGGTGCTGGTCGGCCACCGCGGCTGGAGCTCGGCGTGCCCGGCGCCCTCGGCGCGCCCGGTCGCGGGGCCGTCGGTCGCGGGGCCGTCGGTCAGCCGGTCGCCGTCGGGCCCGATGCGATAGGTCCGCCGGCCGTCGACCGCACCGGCGACGGCCCCGCTGAGCACCGCCGCGCCCCGGAGCAGGGCCGCGAGCCCGACCCCGCCCGCGACCAGCACGTCGAAGTAGGCCACGACCTTGAGGGTCTCGCTGGCCTCGGGATCCAGGGCGGTCAGGCGACCCACGAGCTCTTGCATAGTTCGCTCCATCGCGCGTGTGCGCACACTCTACGGCGTGCCCGGCCGGCGAGACCCGCGCCGGGCACGACCGGTCAGCCGGCCGTCTCCAGGAGACGGCGCATCGCCGAGTGCGCCGGCGGGCCCCACGACTGCTTGCCGCCCGGGCGGCCGGTGGTGCCTGCCTCGCCGATGAGGATGCCGCTCAGCGCGGCGAGCAGCGCCCAGCCGCGGGCGCGCCGGAGCGTCGCGGGATCCGTGCCGCCGCCCACGCCGGGCCGGTACGCGGCATGGAAGGTCTCCGCGGCGCCGTCCGGCAGCAGCGCCCACACCGCGGCCAGGTCGGTGGCCGGGTCGCCCGCGCACAGGTCACCGAAGTCGATGACGCCGCAGAAGGTGCCGTCAGCGGTGAGGATGTTGGCCGCGTGCAGGTCGCCGTGGAGCCATACCGGCGGGCCCGCCCAGTCGGCAGCGGCCACCGCGTCGTCCCAGACCGCGCGCACCGCGGCCGGGTCGGCGACGAGCTCCAGCTCGACGGCGGCGGCGAGCCGTTCGGTGAACTCCCCCGCGCGCTCACCCAGCGGCCCGCCGCGGCTCCGGCCGGCCGGCGCCCCGTCCGGTGCGGGCCGGTGGAGCGCCGACAGGAACGCGGCCAGCGCCTCCGCCGCCTCGACGGCCCGGGTCGCCGGGGCGTGGTCCGCCGGTGTGCCCGGCACCCAGGTGGTGACGATCCAGGAGCGCGGGAACAGCTCGGCCGGCTCGCCCAGCCGCTGCGGCACCGGGACAGGCAGCGGGAGCCGCTGCGCGAGGCCGGGCACCCACGCGTGCTCCTTGCGCAGGAGCACGTCCGCGGACTCCGTGGCCCAGGGCAGCCGTACGGCGAGATCGTCGCCGAGCCGCCACAGCTGGTTGTCCCACCCCTTCGCGCCGAGGCGCACCGGGCGGTCCGCCAGGTCCGGGTGCTGCTCGCGCAGCAGGTCCCGGACCAGGTCCGCCGTGATCGTGACGTTGCCGTGGCTCATACGAAGCAACGGTACGTTCCGAAACGGGCCTCAGACACCGAACGCGCGCGCCAGCCAGGAGTCGCGCGCCGCGCGCATCGCCTTGGCGAGCACGCTGTGCGGCGCCATCATGTCGAAACCGTGGAACCCACCTGGCCATACGTGCAGCTCGGCCTGGACGCCCGCGTGCCACAGCGCTGTGGCGTACGCGACATCCTCGTCGCGGAAGACCTCCGCGCTGCCGCAGTCGATGAAGGCCGGCGGCAGACCCGACAGATCCGTGGCCCGGGCCGGCGCCGCGTAGACCGAGACGTCGTCGGTCCCCCGCCGGTCGCCCAGGAGCGCCGACCACCCCGTGACGTTCGACCCTCGGTCCCACACGCCGACGCCGTCGATCTGCGCGGTGGAGACCGTCTGGTCCCGGTCGTCCAGCATGGGGTAGACCAGCACCTGCCCGGCCAGGGCCGGGCCGCCCTCGTCGCGGGCGAGCAGCGCCGTCCCGGCGGCGAGCCCGCCACCCGCGCTGGCCCCGGCGATGACGAGGCGGTCGACGTCGATGCCCAGCTCCTCGGCATGCTCCGCCGTCCAGACCAGTCCCGCGTAGCAGTCGCGCACCGGGTAGGGGTCGGGGAACTCCGGCGCGAGGCGGTAGTCGACCGTGACCACGACGGCGTCGAAGTCGGCGATCCAGCTCAGGAGCTGGTCCAGCCCCACGAACCGGTCGCCCATGATCATCCCGCCGCCGTGGGTGTGATAGATCCCTGGCCCGACGCCGGTCCGGCCCTGGCGACGCAGCACGCTCACCTCGATCTCGTCGCCGCCGTGCCCGGGGATGCTCACGTCCCGGCGCTCGACGCCCGCCGCGGTGAGCGCGTCGTCGACGTTCGCGTCGAGCGCAGGCGCGCCCTGGCGCAGCAGCGGGATCATCTCGGGCGTGATGGTCGGCGGCAGCTGCTCCGCCAGCAGCGTGAGCGTCGCCTCGAGCTCGGGGTCGAACGGGGGCCTCTTCACGGTATCGGCCATGAGATCTCCTCTGATCCAGGTCCTGTACGGAAGGTCGGGGTGCGGTGCCTGTCTCCGCACCCTCAGTCTCCGCCGCCGGCACCCGGAGATCATCCGCCGAACGGGGCGGTCTCGGGGCGGGCCGGCCGCCATCCGGCGGGTGCACACGGGCACACCGCCACCGGGCGGTGCAGGTACTCGGTCGAGCGGGTACTCGGTCGCGCACGTACTCAGCCGCGCACGTACTCAGCCGGGCAGGTACTCAGCCGCGCAGGTACGCCAGCACCGCCCGCACGCGGCGGTGGCCCGCGTCGTCGACGGTGAGCCCGAGCTTGGCGAAGACGTTGCCGATGTGCTTGGCCACCGCCGCGTCGCTGACGACGAGCCGTTCGGCGATCTCCGGGTTCGACCGGCCCTCTGCCATCAGGGCGAGCACCTCGCGCTCGCGCGGCGTCAGGGTGCCGAGCGGCGACGAGCTGCGGTCGAGCAGCGACCGGACGATCTGTGGGTCGATGACCGTGCCGCCGGCCGCCACGACCTCCAGGGACGCCATGACGTCGCTCACGCGCCCGATCCGGTCCTTGAGCAGGTAGCCGATCCCGCCCGACGAGCCAGAGAGCAGGTCCCGCGCGTAGGCGTCGGCGACGTACTGCGACAGGAGGACCACCGGCAGCGCCGGGTGGTGCCGCCGGAGCTCAGCGGCGGCGTCGATCCCGTCGTTCTGCAGCCGCGGTGGCATCCGGACGTCGGTGATCACCAGGTCGGGCAGCTCGCCGTGCGCGCCGTCCGCCAGCACCAGGCGCACGAGCTCGTCCGCGTCGTCCGTCACGTGCGCCACCTCGTGCCCCACGCGTTCGAGCAGTCCGACCAGGCCCTCGCGCAGCAGGATCGAGTCCTCGGCCAGCACTATCCGCATGTCACCACCATCCGCATGTCACACAGTCTCCGCCACGTGTCACGTGTCACGTGTCACGCGGCATCCGTCACGGTCGGCACGGCGGTCGGCACGGCGGTCGGCACGGCGCCCGGCACGGCGTCCGGCCGCTCCACGCTCGACCCGGCTCGCGGCGCACGGGCCGGCAGGAGCAGCGCGACCGTCGTCGGCCCGCCGGCCGGACTGGTCACCGTCAGGCTCCCCTGCGTGGCCTCCGCACGCTCGCGCAGCCCGGCGAGCCCGGTCCCGGACCGGAAGTCCGCGCCGCCGACACCGTCGTCGTGCACCCGGACCACCAGCAGCTCGCCGTCGCGGTCCAGGCGAACCTCCGCGGCGTGCGCCCGGCTGTGCCGCGCGATGTTCGTCAGCGCCTCGCTGACCACGAAGTAGGCGCACAGCTCGATCTCCGTGTCGAAGCGCTCCTCGACGCTGCTCTCCAGGGCCACCGGGACCGGCATCCGGGAGGTCAGCTCGTGCACGGCCGCCGTCAGCCCGTGGTCTGCGAGCACGCGCGGATGGATGGCGCGCACGGTCGAGCGCAGGTCCTCGAGCGCGGCCTCCGCGAGGTCGTGGGCCCGGTCCAGGTGCCCCCGCAGACGCTCGACGTCGACCCCGGCCCGCGCCAGCTCCTCGGCGTCCAGGTCCGCCGAGCCCAGGGCGATGGCGAGGGTCACCAGCTTCTGCTGGGCGCCGTCGTGCAGGTCACGCTCGATGCGCCGCAGGTCGCCCTCGAACGACCGGACGAGGCGGGTGCGCGAGGCGGTGAGGCGCTCGATCTGCCGGCGCAGCTCGGCGCCGCGGGGTGCCAGGAGCGCCCGGCCGAGCGCGGCCTGCGCCTCGGCGAGGAGGCCGAGCACGTACCCGAGGACGGGGAACCCGATCACCGAGGCGACCAGCCCGAGCAGGTTGCCTTCCGGGTTGTCGGCCCAGAACCTCTCCGTCCCGGTCAAGCGGCGCGGCAGGCTCAGCACGAGGATCACCGACCAGACGGTGAGGATCTGGGCGGCGGCGCCCGCCCAGCCGAGCGGGATGGAGATGAGCACGTAGGCCACCTCGCGCCATGTCGCCGACTCCCGCAGCCGGAAGACCACCCTGCCGAGACCGCGCCGGTCGGTGGGTACGTGCGGGTCCGCGATCACGTCCTTGCCGAGCAGCCGGACCCGGCCGCGGTCGAACCGTGCGATCAGGGGGCTGCACACCAGCATGAGCAGGACCAGCGCACCCACCAGGAAGCGCAGCGACTGGTCCTGGAGGATGCCGCTGAACAGGAGGATGGCGAAGGGACCGGGAAGCAGCGCGCTCACGAGCGTGAACAGCCACGCCCGCGGCGGCCACCGCGAGACGAGGTAGCCCGGGCGTCGCAGGGCGGCGGCGAGGTGGTCGGGGCGGCTCACCCGGTCACGGTACCGCCGGCGAATCCGGCTCGGGACAGCGGTCGGTCTACCCGCGGGGTAGTGCCTGGTCTACCCCCGGCCTGGTCCGCACGCCAGTGACCTGCCCGCACGCCGCCGGTGGGATGGGGGGCATGCTGACCACCGGCCCCGACGAACCCCGTCCGGACGAGCCCGGCCCCCGGCCCGGCCGTCGCCCCCGTCGCCCCCGCCGTGCCGGACCAGGCGAGGGTGCGCCCGGAGCGCTCTCCGCGCTCGGCCCCGCGCTCTCGCTCACCCTGGCCTGGGCGGCACTCGCCGCCGTCGCCTGGCTCGCCCTCGCGGCGGCGACCCGCCCGTCGACCCCCACCACGTGGACGACGACGACGCTCGCCGCCGTCGCCATCGCCGCGGCCTGGCTGGTCGGCATCCGGGCCGCCGTGGTCCTGGTCGCAGGCACCCGGCGCGCGCACCCGTCGGTCGGGACGCGCGCCAGGGCACCGCGCCCGGAGCTCGACGGCCTGGTGGTCGCCCTGCTCTGCACCACCGCCGACGACTTCCGCGCCGACGTCGTGGAGCGCAGCATGCGCCAGACCCACCCGCGCACGCGGACCGTCGTCCTCGACGACTCGCGCAGCGCCGAGGGCCGCGCCGCCGTGGACGCTTTTGCCGCAACCGCCACCGCCACTGTCGCCGGCGGCGGGCCGGGGCTGGTCGAGGTGGTCCGGCGGGCGGACCGCAGCGGGTTCAAGGCCGGGAACCTCAACAACTACCTGCGCCACCACGCCGCCGGCGTGGATGCCGTCGTCGTCATCGACGCCGACCAGGAGATCGGCCCCGACTTCGTGCGGACGGCGCTGCGCCACCTCCATGCGTACCCCCGGGTGGCGGTGGTGCAGGGCGCCATCCGCTCACGGCGGGGCGACACCCGGTTCGTGCGCGACTTCCGCGGCATGTTCGACGCCCACCTGCGCGCGACGTCGGCGGGCCGGGCCCGGTTCGGGACGGCGACCTTCGCGGGCCGCGGCGCCCTGCTCGACGTCAGCGCGCTGCGCGACGCCGGCGGATTCCCGGAGGTCGTCGCGGAGGACGCCGCGCTGACGCTCGAGCTCGCGCGCCGCGGGCGCACCGTGCGCTACGTGCCGGAGCTTGTGTCCGTCGAGGACGCTCCCACCGACTACACGGCGTTCACCACGCAGCTCGGCAAGTTCACCGAGGGCGCCATGCAGCTGCTCGGCCGCAACCGCGGCCTGCTGTTCGACACGCGTCTGCGCCCCGCACGCCGGCTCGACGTGTTCCTGGACCTCGCCTCGCCGCTCGTCGGCGCCGCCATGACGGTCGCGCTGTTCGGCTTCACCCTGGCCGCGGCGACCGAACGGATGCCCGGTATCCCGGTGCCGCTGGGAGCGTCGCTCGGGGTCCTCGGGGCGGTGCCCCTGCTGCCCGAGGCGATCCGTCGCACCAGGCGGCGCGGCCCGGTGACGGCGTCCCTGTTCCTCCTGCGCGGCGCGATGCTCTACGCGTCCGTGGCGATCGTCGCGCTCCGCGCGGTCCTGCGGGTGGGCCTCGGCCTGCGTGCCCGGTTCGTGGTCACGCCCAAGGCCAACGACCGGGCGGGCCTGCGCACCACCGCCAGCCGACGACGCCCGGAGCTCGCCGCCGCGGCCGCCGCGATCCTGGTGGCGGTCCTGGTGAGCGGGACCGTCGCACCGGCGGGGGTGTTCTGCGTCGTGGCGGCCACCGCCGTCGGCTACTCGCTGCTGGGCGGGCGCCCGGCACGCCCGTAGCCTCCCCGCCACCGCGTGCCCGCTGGTCGAGCTTGTCGAGACCTGGGTAGGTCTCGACAAG
>NZ_JBEZZF010000093.1:0-15887 GCF_040639055.1 Promicromonospora sp. NPDC023987
CTCCATACCTTTCTCACCCGCCGGCGTGGTGCCAGCTGGGCCCCCCCGCGGTGGGTTGTTCTCCTCCGCCCGCGGCCCCCCCCCGCGCCCCCCGACCTCGAGGCAAAGTAACGACCTCACAGGGGACTGCCCCGACCAAGAGTGACTTGACCGGCATCTACCCTTTGCATGACCTGTCCTGTTATTGTGTCAAACTCAGCAGCGGCAACGACGCCGTAGCGACCGGCGGAGCCGCGGCCTCGCCCTGGCCAGCGGGAGGTCCCGTGCAACGCCTGCGACGCACCAGACGAACGACCGTTCTCGCTACCGTGGCGGCGGTGGCCTGCCTCAGCACGACGGCGCTGGTGGCACCGGCGTCGGCCATGAACACCGGACCGAGGGCGGCGACGCCGGTGGCAGCAGCGGCGCCGGCCGCACCGGTGCAGCCCGGGTCGACCCCCGCCGAACCCACGCTGCCCAGCCCGGAGTCCGAGGTCAACGTCACCGGGACGCCCTTCACCGGGACCCGCCCGGACGGGACGGTGTACGGCCTCATCGACGCGCACAGCCACCTGTTCATGCAGGACGGCATGGGCGGCGCCGCCGTCTGCGGCAAGGTCTTCTCGGGGGAGGGGATCGCCACGGCGCTGCGGGACTGCCCGTCGCACGAGCCGCACGGGCTCGGCGCCCTGCTGGAGAACCTGACCCGGGACGGCTCCCCGATCGGCACGCACGACACGACCGGCTGGCCCACGTTCGCCGACTGGCCCGCCCACGACTCCCTCACCCACCAGCAGATGTACTACCGCTGGGTGGAGCGGGCCTGGCGCGGCGGGCAGCGCGTGCTCGTCAACGACCTGGTCACCAACGGCCTGCTGTGCTCCATCAACCCGGGCACCCACCAGAGCTGCGACGAGATGACCGCGATCCGTCGCCAGGCGCAGGACACCTACGACCTGCAGGCCTACGTGGACGCGCAGTACGGCGGGCCGGGCCGCGGCTGGTTCCGGATCGTCACCAGCAGCGATCAGGCGAGGCAGGTGATCGAGGAGGGCAAGCTCGCCGTCGTGCTCGGTGTCGAGACGTCGGAGCCGTTCGGCTGCAAGCAGACACTGCGGATCCCGCACTGCTCCCGCGCCGACATCGACGCGGGCCTCGACGAGCTCCACGACCTGGGCGTCCGCTCGATGTACCTGTGCCACAAGTTCGACAACGCGCTGTGCGGCGTGCGCTTCGACGAGGGCAGCATGGGCACGATCATCAACGCCGGGCAGTTCCTCTCGACCGGCACCTGGTGGGACGCCCGCTCCTGCCCCGCTGACCGGCCCCACGACAACAACCCTGGCAACGGTGAGCTCCCGCCCGAGCTGGAGGACGACCTGCCGCCCGTCCTGCCCCTCTACCCGCCGGGGACACTCTGCAACACCCGCGGCCTGAGCGGGCTGGGCGCCTACGCCGTCCGCGGCCTGATGGAGCGCAACATGATGATCGAGATCGACCACATGAGCGCGAAGGCCGCCGACCAGACGCTCGACCTCCTCGAGGACGAGGACTACCCCGGCGTCCTGTCGACGCACTCCTGGATGGACGAGCGGTACCTCGACCGGTTGTACGGCCTCGGCGGGTTCGCCGCGATCTACGGGCACGCCGCCCACGAGTTCGTCGAGGAGTACGAGCGCACCGCACCCGTGCGCGACCGATACGGGGCGGGCATCGGGTTCGGGTTCGACATGAACGGGTTCGGCGGCACGCCGCCGCCCAGGGGCGACGCCGCGACCGGAGTCACCTACCCGTTCCGGTCGTTCGACGGCGGCACGCTGCTCGACCGACAGACCACCGGCGAACGCACGTGGGACGTCAACGTCGACGGCGTCGCGCACTACGGGCTGGTGCCCGACTACGTCGAGGACCTGCGGCTCGTGGGCGGCCAGGAGATCATCGACGACCTGGCACGGGGCCCGGAGAGCTACCTGACGACCTGGGCGGGGGCGGAGGCGCACTGACCCGCGCCCGCCGGCGGAGCAGCTCAGGTGGCCGGGCGGTCGAGAACTGGGTCTCGGCCGACCCGGCCACCGCGAGCATCACGCCTTGGCCGGGTGGAACTTCCCCTGCGCGGCGAGCAGGCCCTCGGTGACGAGGAGCTCGACGGCGTCCGCGGCGTCATCCACCAGGATCGGCAGGTCCTTCTTCTCCGTGCCGGAGAAGTCCCTCAGCACGTGGTCCGCCGTCTCCATGCGGCCTGGAGGCCGACCGACGCCGACCCGCACCCGGTGGTAGTCCTTGGTCCCGAGGGCCTTGGTGGTGTCGCGCAGCCCGTTGTGCCCGCCCTCGCCGCCGCCGATCTTGAGCTTGATCGTGTCGAAGGGGATGTCCACCTCGTCGTGCACCATGACCACCTGGTCGGGGTCGACGTCGTAGTACTTCGCGAGCGCGCTGACCGGACCGCCCGAGACGTTCATGTAGGTGGTCGGCTTGGCGAGGACCACCCGGGGTCCCGGCGCCCCGCCGGGCAGCACCCCGAGGCGCACCTCGGCGACGACGGCCTGAGCGCGCGGGTGCTTGGAGAAGCGCGCGCCGGCACGGTCGGCAAGCAGGTCGAGCACCATCTGGCCCACGTTGTGCCGGTTGCCGGCGTACTTGGGGCCAGGGTTGCCGAGCCCGACGACGAGCCAGGGCCGGTCGCTCATTGCAACACTCCTTCACGACAGCGGAACTTTGACGGCACGACAGCAGCAGCCGCAGCAGAAACAGGTCGGGCCGAGGCAGAACCCGCGCCGCGCACGATCCTCTCGTACGCGCGCCTGCTGGTTCTACCTCGGCCCGGTGCGGACCGGCTCACGCCGGCTCGCTCTGGCTGGCGGGGGGAGGTCAGCCCTCCGAGGACGCCTCGGCGGGCGACTCGGCGGACGCAGCCGACTCGTCGTCGCCGGCCTCGCCGCGCGGCTCGGTGACGAGCACGACGACGTAGGACGGGTCGGTCAGCAGCTCGGCACCGGCGGGGAGCTTGACGTCGCCCGCCAGGATCTGCGAGCCGGACTCGAGGCCCTCGATGGAGACGTCGACGGACTCGGGCAGGTGCGTGGCCTCGGCCTCGATCGAGAGCGTCTGCTCCTCGACGAGGTGGATGGTGCCGGGGGCCGACTCGCCGACGATGTTCACGGAGATGTCGACGGTGATCTTCTCGCCGGCGGTCACGACCTGCAGGTCGATGTGCTCGATGACGTTGCGGACCGGGTCGCGCTGGACGTCCTTGGCGACGGCGAGCTGGCCCTTGCCGTCGAGCTGGATGTTGAGCAGGACGTTGGTCTGACGCAGCGCCAGCATCGACTCGTGGCCCGGCAGGGTCACGTGCACCGGAGCGTCGCCGTGCCCGTAGAGGACGGCGGGGATCTTGTTGTCGCGGCGGATGCGGCGGGCCGCGCCCTTGCCGAACTCGGTGCGGGGCTCAGCGGCGAGCTTGATCTCGGCCATGGAAATTCACTCCTGGAAGGTCTGTGTGTGCAACTCGGTCGGCGGCTGCGTCGGCGCGGGACACGTGACGGGCGCGGAGCGGGCACGTGGGACGAAGTGCTGGAGAACTCCACCCAGGGCCGCCGACGGCCGCCCAGTCGATCACGGACGCCGGCCGAGTGCTAGCGGGATCGAGTCCCGCCGCGGCCGTCAAGCGTCCCTCGCCGAGGCAACCTGACTACTGTACCCGCTCGTCGGCACGGTCCGCACCGACAGGCGGTGTGACGCCGATCGTCGGCTGGGTGCGGCGCGGCTTGTAGACCACCTGGACGTGGAACACGAACCGGAGCAGGAACGCCACCACGAGCGTCACCGCCTGCACGAGCACCGGCCACATGCCCGTGTGCTCGACCAGCCACCACAGCACGGGCAGACGGATCGCGGCCTCGGTCCCGTTGAACGCGAACGAGTGCGCGAACCGCGACCAGACGCCGCGGCCCTCGTTCCGCAGGTCGCGGAACACGAACCGCTCCTGCAGCAGGAAGTTGGTCAGGATCGTCACGACGGCGGAGACCACGGCCGCCACCACGTAGTGCATGCCCAGCCCGGTCAGGACCCACAGGATGAGGACGTTGAGCACCGCACCGAGGCCGCCGATGATCGCGAACCGCGACATCCGCCCGAAGCGCAGGGCAGCGAGCTGCTCGAGGTAGCGCAGGCCGGTCTTGAGGGTGGCCTTGGAGTGCCCGGCGTACCGCTCGCCGAACACGAACGGCTCCTCCCCCACGGCCAGGGTGTTGCGCGCGAGCAGCTCGAGCAGGATCTTGAAGCCGCGCGGGTGCAGCGAGTCGAGGTCCAGCCGGTCCACCCGGGTGGCGAAGAACCCGGTGAGCGGGTCCGTCACGTTGCGCAGACGCACCGGGAACATCGACCGGGCCAGCAGCGCCGACCCGATCGAGACGCCGTGCCGCCACCAGCCGTCCAGCCCGCCGGCGTCGCCGTCGCCGGTGTACCGGGACGCGACGACGATGTCGAGGCCCGACTCCCGGCCGCGCGTGACGAGGGCGGGCACGAGCTCCGGAGGGTGCTGGAGGTCGCCGTCCATGACCACCGCCCACTCGGTGGTCACCGTGCGCAGCCCGGCCACCACCGCACCGCTGAGTCCGCCCTGCGGCGTCTCGCGGTGCAGCAGCCGGACCGGCACCGGCGCGGTGGCCGCGACCGCGCGGATCAGGTCGGGGGTGTCGTCGGTGGAGTCGTCGACGAAGAGGATCTCCACCAGCTCGGGCACTCCGACGGGCGCTGGGCCACCCTCGGGGCTGTGCGGGGCGCCCGGGGCGCGACCGTCGTCGGGCAGCACACCGAACGCGGCGCACAGCCGCTCCGTGAGCGCCCGGACGTTCGGCCCCTCGTTGAACGTGGGCACCACGACGGTGACGGTCACTGACCCTCCCAGATCGATGTCAAGATACGGTCCTCCGTTGACCGTATCCGAGTCAAGTGTCCGACCGTATACCTGAACTGGTCAGGCGTTGCCATCGAAGAGCGAGGTCACCGATCCGTCGGAGTGCACCTCGTGGATCGCGGACGCGAGCAGCGGCGCGATCGAGAGCACCTTCAGGTTGTCGAACCGACGGCCGTCCTCGATCGGCAGGGTGTCGGTGACGACCACCTCGCGTGCCCCGCAGCTCATGAGCCGCTCCTGGGCCGGACCGGACAGCACGCCGTGCGTCGCCGCGACCGTCACGGACTTGGCGCCGGCCGCCTTGACCACCTTGACGGCCTCGGCGATGGTCCCGCCGGTGTCGATGAGGTCGTCGACCAGCACGCAGTCCCGGCCCTCGACGTCGCCCACCACACGGTTGGCGACGGACTGGTTGGGGCGCGTGACGTCACGCGTCTTGTGCACGAACGCCAGCGGGCCACCGCCCAGCTTGGACGCCCAGATCTCGGCGACCCGGATGCGGCCGGCGTCGGGCGAGACGACGGTGACGTTGTCCACGTCCACGCGGGTACGCACGTAGTCGACGAGGATCGGCATCGCCCACAGGTGGTCGACGGGCCCGTCGAAGAAGCCCTGGATCTGCGCGGTGTGCAGGTCCACGCTCATCAGCCGGTCGGCGCCCGCCGTCTTGAAGAGGTCGGCGATGAGCCGGGCCGAGATCGGCTCACGGCCACGGCTCTTCTTGTCCTGGCGCGCGTAGCCGAAGAACGGCGCCACGACGGTGACCGAGTGCGCCGACGCCCGCTTGGCGGCGTCGACCATGAGCAGCTGCTCCATGATCCACTGGTTGACCGGCATGGTGTGGGACTGCAGGAGGAACAGGTCCATGCCCCGCACGGAGTCGCTGAACCGTACGTAGGTCTCGCTGTTCGCGAAGTCGTACGCGGACACGCCGAGCAGGTCGATGCCCAGCTCTTTCGCCACGTCGTTCGCCAGCTCGGGGTGTGCGCGCCCCGCTGCGAGGACGAGCGGATGGCGGTTCGGGCCTACGGGAGCGATGCTGGACATCAGTGGGACTTTCCTTCCTTGTCGGCCCCGGGTGCTGGGGCCAGCTCGGCCGGCTCGGCCTGGGCGGCCGCGGCCTGCGGGGCCGTGGGGGCCCCAGCTGCATTCTGCTGGGCAAGCTGGCGCTGTGCCTGGTCGCCGAGGCCGGACGGCCCACCGTGAGCGTTCGCCGCGGCCTCCGCCGCAGCCGTCCCGGACCGACGACGGGCGACCCACCCGTCGATGTTCCGCTGCTGCCCCGCGGTGACGCCGAGCGCGCCGGCAGGCACGTCCCGGCGGATCACGGAGCCGGCGGCGGTGTAGGCACCGTCACCCACCGTCACGGGTGCGACGAACATGTTGTCCGCGCCCGTGCGGGCGTGCGAGCCGATCACCGTGCGGTGCTTGTGCACCCCGTCGTAGTTGACGGTCACCGAAGCGGCGCCGATGTTGGAGTGCTCGCCGATCGTGGCGTCACCAACGTAGGACAGGTGCGGCACCTTGCTGCCTTCACCGATCTCGGCGTTCTTGGTCTCGACGAACGTGCCGATCTTGCCCTTGCGGCCCAGGGTGGTACCGGGGCGCAGGTAGGCGAACGGCCCGACGGACGCGCCCTCGCCGATGACGGAGAGCGACCCGTGCGTGCGGACGACGGTCGCGCCGACACCCACCTCGACGTCGGTCAGCGTGGTGTCGGGGCCGATCGTGGCACCCGTCGCGACCACCGTGGCGCCTTTGAGCTGGGTGTTCGGCAGGAGCGTGACGTCGGGGGCGAGCTCGACGTCGACGTCGATCCACGTGGTGGCCGGGTCCTGGACCGTGACGCCGGCGCGCTGCCACTCCTCGACGATGCGGCGGTTCATCTCGCGGGCAAGGACGGAGAGCGCCACCCGGTCGTTGATGCCCTCGACCAACATCGGGTCGTCGGCCAGCAGCGCCCGCACGTGCAGGCCCTCGGTGCGGGCGAACGCGATGACGTCGGTCAGGTAGACCTCGCCCTGCGCGTTCCTCCTGTCGAGGCCGCCCAGGCCACGTCGCAGCGTGGCGGCATCGAACACGTAGACCGACGAGTTGATCTCACGGATCTCGAGCTGGTCCGCGCTCGCGTCCTTGTGCTCGACGATCTCGAGCACGTCGCCGGTGTCCCGCTCGCGGACGATCCGGCCGTAGCCCGTCGCGTCGGCGACCTCGGTGGTAAGGACCGTCACGGCGTTGCCGTCGGCCTGGTGTGCGGACAGCAGCTGGCCGAGCGTGGCGCCGTCGAGCAGCGGGACGTCGCCCGCCACCACCACGATCGGCCCCTCGACGCCGTCGCCGACGGTCTCGCCGTCGGCGAGGCCGGCCGCCGCCGCGGCGGCCTGCGCCTTGGAGTCGAGCGCTTCGAGGGCGCACTGCACCGCCCTGCCCGTGCCGGGGGTCTCGTCCTGGTCCACGAGCAGCGCGCCGGCGTCCAGCTGGGCGACTGCCTCGGCGACGAGCTCGCGCTCGTGGCGGACCACGACGGCGACCTGCACCGGCGCGAGCTCCCGAGCCGCCGTCAGCGCGTGCCCGACCATCGGCTTGCCGCCGAGCGGATGCAAGATCTTTGGCAACGCGGACTTCATGCGGGTGCCCTGGCCGGCGGCGAGGATGACGACTGCTGCCGGCTGAGGTGTCTCGGTCACGAGTGCTCCGATCGGTGGGTTAGTCAGATCCGGATGGCTCCGCCCCCAGGATTCGAACCTGGACTAAAGGCACCAAAAACCTCTGTGCTGCCGATTACACCAAGGCGGACCGGGCGCGCGCGAGGCTCCGTCGTGACCCGAAGCGGGCGTGTGCCACCGTCGCACGTCCGTGAACAGTCTGCCAGGTCCTCGGGCATGCCCCTGCCCGTCACCGGCGAGTCGTCAGCCACACCGTTCACGTGGGCGACGCGTTCCGGACACGTCCGGAACTGCCGCTCGGGCACAATGAACACCATGGCCGCCGACAACCGACGTACCCCCCGACCTCGCATGACGGCCAGTCAGCGCCGTGAGCAGCTGCTCGCGGTCAGCCGCGGGCTGTTCGCCGGAAAAGGCTTCGAAGGCACGAGCGTGGAGGAGATCGCGGCACGCGCAGAGGTCTCCAAGCCCGTCGTGTACGAGCACTTCGGCGGCAAGGAGGGCATCTACGCCGTCGTGGTCGACCGCGAGGTGCAGGCGCTGACCACCGCGCTCACCGGCGCCCTCGGCTCGGGCGGGCACCCCAAGGTCCTGCTGGAGCGGACGGCGCTCGCCCTCCTCGACTACATCGAGTCGTCCGAGGACGGGTTCCGCATCCTCGTGCGCGACTCTCCCGTCGCCCAGGCGACCGGAACCTTCTCCAGCCTCATCGGCGATGTCGCCACCCAGGTCGAGGCGATCCTGGAACCCCAGTTCAGGGCGAACGGGCTCGAGACCAAGACCGCGCCGCTCTACGCGCAGATGCTGGTCGGGATGATCGCCCTCACCGGCCAGTACTGGTTGGACGCGCGCAGCCCCAAGAAGACCGAGGTCGCGGCACATCTGGTCAACCTGGCATGGAACGGGCTCCACAACATGGAGAAGAAGCCGGCCCTCACGAAAGTTCAGCGCTGACGCACTTCGTGCAGTGACTGACCTGCCGTCAATAAAGGCGGCAAAATGCCCGGCAGGACCTGAAATCTCCGATCTCAGCGGCTCCCAGGTGCGTTGAGGCAACCAGTTTTGCTCTCGGGCAACAAAGTGTGCGTGACCATTTATATAACGAACACCCCTCGCGGAATAACGCGAGGGGTGTTCGCACAGCTGGGGATGTTTCTCACGCAGCTACCGACGTATCGAGGCTGCGTCCTAGCAGGTCAGAGGCCCAGAAGGCACAGAATCTGCTCGAGGCTCCAGCCGAGGTTGTGGATCAGTTCCGAGACGATGTCAATGAGGTTCATGTGGCTATTCCTTCCAGAAAACGGGAATCACAGGATGATCACCTGCGAGCGGAACAGTGTTCGCGTTCCATACATTAAGCACACGACACGGACTCTGCAACGGGAAATGGATATTCAGCCTTAATGCGCATCTAGTTTCACCCTGTGATATTGGGTCAGAAATCGAGCCACGCAGCGCCATAAACTGGACATATTCTTGAGCTTGAGTCAGTTGGGCGCAGGCGTGTGCGCGGCGATCTCGGGCGGTGGTGGGCCAGCGGTGCGGCTGGTTGGTGCCTGCTGGCTTGGCGTGCCGAACCGCAAGTTCCGAGTCATCGGCGGCCTCGAAGCGAAGGTTGTGCGTTCACCGGACCCTCTGTAGACCTGCAACCTTCGGTTGGGCGACCACCGGCACGCGCAAGTTGCGGTTCGGCACCCCAAGACCGGCTCCGGCACGCGCAAGTTGCGGCTCGGCACCCCGAAACCCGGCCGAGCACGCGCAAGTTGCGGCTCGGCCGCAGGCCAACGGCGCGGAGCCTCACCAGGCCGCGAGCAGCAGCTCCTCCACCGCGTCGGCGGTCACCGGCCGGGGATTGGGATAGGGGTCGGCCGCCACGCGTTCGGCCACCTCGCGCAGCGCGGTGCGCGGCACGCCGAGCGCGCCGAGCGTCGTCGGGCCGTCGTGCATGGCGGCAAGGGAGGCGACGGCGAGCGTCGGGTCGCCGTTCGCGAGGCGTGCCAGCCGGGCCGCGGCGTCGGGCGCCGCCACCAGGTTGAACCGCATGACGTGCGCGAGCAGCAGGGCGTGCAGCTCCGCGTGCGGCAGGCCGAAGGTCCCGCCGAGGGCGTGCGCGAGCTGGTGGTGCAGGCCCATCCGGGCCTGGGCCAAGCACGCGCCCGCCAGCCACGCGGCCTCCTGGAGCCGCCCGCGCGCGACGACGTCGGACGGGCGGTCCAGCACCACCGGAAGCGCGGCGAGGATGCCGTCGGCGGACTCGACCGCGTACGCCCGGGTCGCCGCGCTCGCACGGGGGTCCCACAGCGCCTCGACGGCGTGCGCCAGCGCGTTGAGGGCCGAGGTCAGGGTCAGCCCTCGGGGCAGCGAGAGCGTCAGGTCCGGGTCGTACACGATGGTGCTCGGCGCGAGGGCCGGGTCCCGCCGGGTCGTCTTGACGCCGTTCTCGGTCTCACCGAGCACGGGAGTGGCCTCCGAACCGGCGTAGGTCGTCGGTACCGCCACCTGGGGCATGCCGGTCCGGCCGGCCAGCGCCTTGGACAGCCCGATGGCGGAGCCGCCACCGATCGCGACCAGGGCGTCGGCCCGCACGTCCCCGGCCAGGGCGAGTGCCTCGCCAGTCACCTCGACCGGACTGTGCTGGACGGGGCGGCCGAAGGTGGCGGCGTACCGCTCCGCGAGGGCAGCGGCCAGGTCCCGCGCAGCCTCCGCCGACGACGGAGCCGCGATCACCAGCACACGCTGCGCCCCGAGCCTTGCGACCTCGTCCGGCACGCGGAAAAGTGCGCCCGAACCCTGCAGCACTCGACCCGCGTACACCTGGTGCACCCTGATATCTCTTCCCACGGGGCCTGAGCCTACGGTCGTCGTGGCCCTTGCGACCACGAGCGACGCCCCTCTGACGTGCTATCGAGATTCTTGATATCGAGACATCGGATAGCCTCTCGCCATGGAGCACACAGGTCCCGCCGACGAGGTCGACCGCATCGTCGCCGCGTGGCATCACGTGCGCCCCGACCTGGAGCTCGAGCCCCTCACCGTGTTCAGCCGGGTGTCCCGCCTCGCCCGGCACCTCGATCTGGCGCGCCGTACCGCCTTCGCCCGGCACAGTCTGGAGACCTGGGAGTTCGACGTGCTCTCCGCGTTGCGCCGCGCCGGGGAGCCGTTCCGGCTCTCCCCCGGCACGCTCGTCACGCAGACCCTGGTGACCAGCGGCACGATGACCAACCGGATCGACCGCCTGGAGTCGCGCGGGTTCGTGCAGCGGCACCGCTCCCCCGACGACCGGCGCGGTGTGCTCGTCGAGCTCACCGACGAAGGGTTGGCGCGGGTCGACGCGGCCATGAGCGACCTGCTCGACATCGAGGCCAAGGTGTTGACCGCACTCTCCCCGGCGGAGCGCCCGCAGCTCGCGGCCCTGCTGCGGACGGTGACGGCCCAGTTCGACGAGTAGCCGCAGCGCGTAGCCGTAGCGCGTAGGCCCGAGGGTCACGTGCCGGCGCCGCGATCCTGCCCGGCTCAGCCGCTGCGGCTGACGACGATCTTCTCGCGGCCGAGCTGGTCGGGCAGGAAGAAGAGGTCGTCGGCGTCGGCGACGTACAGGGGCAGCTCGCCGAGCTCGGCCGGCTCGCCGTCGACGTCGGTGACCGTCAGCTCGACGCGGTCGGGAGCGCTCCCCGAGACGTACTTCCAGGTGCCCTCGAGCTCGACGGGCACCTCCTCGACGACGCCGTCCACCGCGTCGTCGAGCACCTCGTCCGGGACCCCGACGGCCGTGAACGTGCGGTCCTTGCCGAGCGCGACGACCGTCGTTGCACCATCGCCCACGTAGGAGCCCACGAACTCCGGCTCCGTGTAGTCGAGCTTGCCGATGTCGAACGTGCAACCCGACACCGTGAGTACACCGACGAGTGCTCCCACACCTCGGAGGACCTGCCGCTGCTTCATTCCGCACCTGACGTCAATTCCGGACATGCTGACCGGTCGCCCAATCTAACGGGAAAGCCGCAATCCCTCCTGGGGAGCAGAGATGGCGATCACCACACCATGTGATGACGCGATGGACGCCAGGCGCACCAACAGACCCCGTCACGCACAATGACAGCATCATGAGCAACATCCGCACAGCGGCAGGCGGCTCAGCGCTGCTCGTCGCGGTCCTCGTCTTCGCGCTGAACCTGCGCACCCCCATCACATCCCTCCCGCCGGTCATGGCCGACATCGCGACCGGCCTCGGCCTGGACCAGACCCTGGCAGGCCTGCTCGTGGGGCTCCCCGCTCTCTGCTTCAGCGTGGTGGCGCCGGCGGCGTCGGCCCTGATCTCCCGGGTGGGGCCGTATGCGGCGGTCACCGTCGCCCTGGTGGGAGTGATCGCGGGAACGCTGATCCGGTCGGTGGGCACCGGCACGGTCGGCGTGGTCGCGGCCTTCACGGGGACGGTGGTCCTGGGCTCCGCGATCACCGTGGGCAACGTGGTGGTGCCGGTCATCATCGCGCGGGACTTCCCGGCCAGGGCGGCCCTCGCGACTGGCCTGTACTCGTCGATGATGAACCTCGGTTCCGTCTTCGCGACGTCGCTCACCGCGCCCCTCGCGGCCCTGCTCGGCTGGCAGGGCGCCATCGCCTCCTGGTCGCTCGTCGCGGTGGTGGCGCTGGTCGTGTGGCTCGTCACCACCCGCCGGCTGCCGGACCCCCAGCTCGCGCGGCCTGCTCCCGCACCGGACGCGCACGGGGACGGCGCCGGCAGCGTGCCGGCCACGACGCCCACCCCGCAGCACACCGAGCGGCCCGACGAGACCTGGGGCGGCGTGCTGCGCCGTCCGATCACCTGGGCGCTGACGGTGGCGTTCGCGGGACAGTCGTTCTCGTACTACGCGGTCACCGGCTGGCTGCCGGAGCTGCTGCGCGACCTGCTGGACCTGTCCGTGGCCACGGCGGGCAACGCGGCGGCACCGTTCCAGGGCCTGGCCATCGCGGGCAGCGTGCTGGTCCCGCTCGCCCTCGCCGCCCGCGTACCGATGCTGGGCGCCGCGGTGACGATGGCGCTGCTGTGGCTCGCCCTTCCCGCGGGTCTGCTCCTGGCACCGCAGTGGTGGCTGCTGTGGGTGAGTCTCGCCGGGGTCGCTCAGGGCGGAAACTTCGTGGTGATCTTCACGCTCGTCGCCCAGCGATGCCGCACCGTGGCGCAGACCCGGCGAACGGTGGCGGCCGTCCAGGCGTTCGGCTACGCCGCGGCGGCGGGCGCGCCGGCCGTGATCGGCGCGGTGCACACGGTGTCGGGCGGGTGGAACGCGGCGCTCCTGGTGATCCTCGGGTCCACGCTGGCCCTGGGGACCGCCGAGCTGATCGCGACACGCCAGCCCAGGCGCAGGCGCTCCTGACAGGAACATTTCCATAGTCATTGAAACTTGGCAGGATGATTGCCTACCTTTCCAGCATGACGACACACCTTGAGCCCACCGCAGTGCTCCCCACCCTCCGCGAGCACCTCCTGGTCGACGGGTTCGACCTCGTCCTTGACCTCACCCGGTCGCACGGCTCCACGCTGGTCGACGCGCGCGACGGGCGCGAGTGGCTCGACCTGTTCACCTTCTTCGCCTCCTCACCCCTCGGCATGAACCACCCCGCCCTGGCCGACGACGCGGCGTTCCGCGACGAGCTCGCCACCGCGGCGATCAACAAGCCCTCGAACTCCGACATCTACACGGTCGAGATGGCGCGCTTCGCCGACACGTTCGCGCGCGTGCTCGGCGACCCGGCGCTGCCGCACCTGTTCTTCATCGACGGCGGCGCGCTCGCCGTCGAGAACGCACTCAAGGTCGCGTTCGACTGGAAGTCCCGGCACAACGAGGCGAACGGCCGCTCCGCAGAGCTCGGCACCCAGGTGATGCACCTGGAGCACGCGTTCCACGGCCGTTCCGGATACACGATGTCGCTCACGAACACCGAGCCGGGCAAGGTGGCGCGGTTCCCCAAGTTCGACTGGCCGCGTATCCCCTCCCCGTACCTCGCCGAGGGCAAGGACATGGACGCGGCAGAGGCCGCCGCCCTCGGAGCCGCCCGTGCGGCGTTCGAGGCGAACCCGCACGACATCGCGGCGTTCATCATGGAGCCCATCCAGGGCGAGGGCGGCGATCATCACTTCCGCACCTCGTTCCTCCAGGGCATGCAGGCGCTCTGCCGCGAGTTCGATGCGCTGTTCATCGTGGACGAGGTCCAGACCGGCGCCGGGATCACGGGGACCACCTGGGCCTACCAGCAGCTCGGCCTCACGCCCGACGTCGTCGCGTTCGGCAAGAAGACGCAGGTGTGCGGGATCATGGCCGGCGGCCGCATCGACGAGGTCCCGGACAACGCGTTCGCGGTCTCGTCGCGGATCAACTCCACCTGGGGCGGCAACCTCACCGACATGGTGCGGTCCCGCCGGATCCTCGAGACCTACGAGGCCGAGGGCCTCGTGGATCGGGCCCGCGCCATGGGCAAGCGGCTCAACGACGAGCTGGTCGCGCTCGCACAGCGGCACGACGGCGTGACCGACGTCCGGGGGCGCGGCCTCATGTGCGCGCTGACGCTGCCGTCGCGGGCGGTGCGCGACCAGGTGCTGTCGGCGCTCACCGAGCGCAGCGTGCTGCTGCTGGGCTGCGGCGAGCGGTCAGTGCGGTTCCGCCCGGCGCTGACAGTCCCGGCCGAGGCGCTGGAGGCAGGTGTGAAGGCCCTGGACGAGGTCCTGACGGAAACCCTCTGACCAGGGCCGGCTCCCGCTGGTCGAGGCCCCGCTGGTCGAGCTTGTCGAGACCTGGAGTGTCGACAGGCTCGGCCTTCGAGGCGCCGGCTACTCGGTGGCGACGCTGTCCGCCATCCTGATCAGCTCGGCCACCGTCGGGCCGGCATTGCCCGTAGGGGTGCGGCCGATCGTGGACAGCAGCAGGTAGGAACCCTCGTCGTCGGACCATTCGAGCCGCACCGGGCCGAACCCGTTGTTGTCCACGCGGGTGACCCGCACGGTGAGTCCCGAGTCGGCGAGGTCCTCCGTCTCGACGGTGACGTTGTCACCGGACAGCTCCTCGGACAGCTCCGCCGACCCCGGGTACGCCACGTACGTGATGGCCGACAGCGGGTGGTAGGCGCCCGCCCGGACCTCCTCCTCCGGCCAGGCCCGGCCGGGCCCGCCACGGAACGTCTCCTCGTTCTCTGCGCCGTCCAGCGGGTAGCTGATCCAGGTCCCGAGGTGGTCCTCCGCCGTCGTGCGGCCGATGCCGGCCGAGATGTCGGCGGGACACTCGACCACCGCACGCGCGACGGTCTTGGGCACCCAGTGCGGCTGCCGCACATCCTCGGCGCAGGTGCCGACCGTGAGCTCCGTGGCGTCGACCGGGGTGACGACGGGCGCGTCCTCCCTCGCCCCGAGCACCAGCGTGACCACGATGATGATGATCGCGCCGAGCAGCGTCACCGCCCCGCCGAGCAGCCACTCCGGCCGGATTCGCGGCTCGTCGATGGTCGTGACCACGTCAGCCCTCGCACTCGATCTCGGTGACCGCGTCCCGGGAGAGCGCCACGACCTTGTTCGACGGGACGGGGCTGCGTGCCACACCCGGCAGCACGTAGGCGCCCCAGTCGCAGTCGTTCTCGGCGAAGTACGCTTCCCGAGCGCCGTCCGGCGCGGCGTACCGCACGCGATGGTCGGGGCCGCGGCAGTCGAACTCCGGGTCGCACAGCGAGACCATCAGGGCACGCATGGTCACCCAGGTGCCGGTGTCCACGCAGCCGTTGACCGGCAGGCCGTTGTAGGCCTGGAAAGCCTTGGTCGCCACCTCCGACTCGGCGTCCCATGACCCGTCCACGGGCTTCAGCCCGGTGCCGGCCGACAGCACGTTCTGGGCCGTGACCACGGCGCCGCCGGAGGTCTGGCCGCACTCGCCGACCGGGTCGTTCGACACCCACATCGCGCTCGAGTTCATCGCCTGCGCGACGGCGGCGACGATCAGGGCAGCGACCACGGTGCCTCCGCCCGCCTGCAGCCAGGTTCGGGTCGTGGGCATTCCCTCGGCGCTCCTTCGTCTGCCCGACGCCGGAGTCCCCACGTGGGGTGGGGCACCGCGCCGGACGATGTACTGGCGAACGCGAGCGTAACAATCCGCCCTTAAAAGACGGAAGCGACGCACCAGGACGAAATAGATACCGGGCCCTCTGGACCGGTAGCTGAGTTCGGTCAGACGTCCGACCGAACTCATCGACTTCGGTCGGATGGGATGTTTTTGGTGGTTGTTGGGGGCGAACGGAGCCGCAACCAACCACATCAGACAGTAGGGGGCGGGGGTGAGCGGGGGGTG
>NZ_JBEZZF010000094.1:0-15669 GCF_040639055.1 Promicromonospora sp. NPDC023987
CTCCGAGCAGATGCCCGACGGCGAAGATGTGTGCCATCCGCGCCGTGATCCACGTCTCCACTGGATGTGAGTGGTCCGGGCGCCCCAGGTCGTGCCGCCGACGACCTGCGCCAGCAGCGAGACCGCCTCCGCCGAGGGAGTACCGGGCGGCGTCGTGTGCGTGACGAGCGTCTGGTCCGGGTGGTCGATGGACCGCAGGGTCTGCTGCGTGACGGTGAGGGTGCCGACCAGAGGATGGCGCAGCGTGTAGTCGGCGGTCGCGCAGGCCCTGACCTTGTGGTCGCCCCACAGCGCGGCGAACTCCGTGCTGGTCATCGAGAGGGTGCCGATCAGCGTCGCCAGCTCGGAGTCACCGGGGTGCTGACCGACGGTGAGGCGGAGATTGCCCACCACGGCCCGGCTCTTCGCCCGCCAGTCGGCGTAGAGCTCGCGCGTGTCGGCGTCGAGGAACACCAGGGACGCCATGTTCGGACGGGCTCCCGGCGTCGTCGGGGCACCGGGCTCCAGGTGACCGGCGAGCAGGGCGTGCCCGAGCGGGTTCCAGGCCAGGACGTCGCTGCGGCGCCCCATCACGAGCGCCGGCACGCCGGTGAGCGAACCGAGGAGTGCCGCGAGGGCCGGGTCGACCTTCTCCGGCGCGCTCCGCTTCGCCGCCCGCTGCGTGCCACGGCCGTTCGCGAGCCGCTGGAGGTGGGCGCGCTCGGCGTCGTCGAGCTGCAGGGCGGTGGCCAAGGCGTCGAGCACCTCTGGCGACGCGTTCCGGGACTGGCCCTGCTCGAGGCGCGTGTAGTACGAGGAGCTGACCCCCGCGAGCAGCGAGAGCTCCTCGCGCCGCAGCCCGGCGACCCGGCGGCGCTCCCCGTAGCGGGGCACGCCGGCGTCCTCCGGGGTCAGGCGCGCGCGGCTCGCACGCAGGAAGGCGCCGAGCGTGTCGGTGGGGGCGTCAGCGGGCATGGCGCCAGTCTCGCGCACGAGCGCGGACGGTGCCTGACCCTCCCGGGGATAGGCACGGGCGGGTCTGGCGGACCGGGTGCGTTCCCGGCGACCGTTGGTCCGGGCCGCGACAGGGTGTCGACGGCGACGGACGGAGAGCCTGATGACGCAGAGCATGACGCAGAGCATGACGCAGAGCATGACGGAGAGCATGACGCAGAGCACGACGCAGAGCACGACGACGGAGCCCGCGACGAGCGACCACCTCGTCGTCGGCGAGGTCACGGTGAGCCGGGTCGTGGAGAGTGTCGGCAGCATCGGCATGAACCCGAGCCAGTTCTTCCCTGGCACGGACCCGTCCGCGTGGAACGGGCACGAGAGCGAGCTGCGCCCCTACTTCCTTCAGGACGACGGCCCGACGACGATGGAGAGCACGTCACGTGTGGCGATGCAGACCTGGATCATCCGGAGCGCGGGCAGGACGATCCTCCTGGATGCCGCGGTGGGGAACGACAAGGACCGGCCCGACGTGCCCAGCTGGTCCCACCTGCAGACCGCCTACCTCGACGACCTGGCCGCGGCCGGGGTCGCCCCGGAGAGCGTCGACATCGTCGTCAACACGCACCTGCACGCTGACCACGTGGGCTGGAACACCCGCCTCGTCGACGGTTCCTGGGTCCCGGCCTTCCCGAACGCCGAGTACCTGATGCCGGCCGAGGACCTGGCGTTCTGGGACCCGGCGCACGGCAACACGACGGTGATGGGTGCCGGTGCGCACGGGGTCTGGGCCGACAGCATCGCACCCGTGCTCGCCGCAGGCCAGGTCACCGCGTGGACCGGGAGCCACCGGATCGACGACGCCCTGACGCTGGAGGCGGCGCCGGGCCACACGCCCGGCGCCTCGATCCTCCGGCTGGCTTCCGGGGGCGACGAGGTGCTCTTCGTCGGGGACAGCCTGCACAGCCCGGCGCAGGTCGTGGACGTGCACACGAGCAGCTGCTTCGACGAGGACCCGGTGCAGGCCCACCGCACCCGCGACCGCCTGTTCACCGAGGCAGCGGACCGGGGCCTGCTCCTGCTGCCCGCCCACTTCGGCGGGCACGGCGGGTTCCGGGTGGCGAAGGACGCGGACGGCTTCCGCATCGTCGGCTGGGCGGGGCTCACGGCGGTCTGAGCAGGCCGACCCCACCCGCTCGGCAGGGCCGCGCGGGTGGGGTCGGTCAGGTCAGGTTAGGTCAGCTCAGGTCCGGCTGCGGAGCCGAGCTCAGGGCGCGACGGACCTCTTCGCCGACGCGAGGCGCGCCGCCTCGGCGAACTCCTCCCGGACCGACTCGGACGGTGCCGGGGTGAGCAGGCTGACGACGATCGCGACGAGCCCGCCCAGCACGAAGCCCGGGACGAGCTCGTAGAGCGTGTCGGCCAGCGGGGACCGGCCCCAGGCAAAGGCGACGACGGCGCCGACGACCATGCCGGACAGCGCACCCCACTGGGTGAGGCGGCGCCAGTACAGGCTCAGGATCACGATGGGGCCGAAGGCCGAACCGAAGCCGGCCCAGGCGAACCCGACCAGGTCAAGGATGCTGTCGGTGCGGTCGAACGCGATGATCGCGGCGACCACGGCGACCAGCAGCACACCGGCGCGGCCCAGCATCACCTCGGTGCGCGGCGTCATCGCCCGGCCCGTGATCTTGACCAGGTCCTCGACCAGCGCCGAGGACGAGACGATGAGCTGGGACGAGATCGTCGACATGATCGCCGCGAGGACCGCGGCCAGGACCAGGCCCGCGATCAGCGGGTGGAACAGGAGCTGCGACAGGTACAGGAACACCGTCTCCGGGTTGTCCAGCGTGTCACCCTTGACATTGACGTAGGCGACGCCGATCAGTCCGGTGAGGACCGCGCCGAGGGCGGTCACGATCATCCAGCTGATCCCGATGCGGCGTCCGGCGACGGCGTCCTGCGGGGAGCGGATGGCCATGAACCGCACGATGATGTGCGGCTGGCCGAAGTAGCCGAGCCCCCACGCGGCCGCGGAGATGATGCTGACGGCGGACGCACCGGCCAGGAACGACAGGTGGTTGGTCGCACCGACGGTCTCCGCGGCGAGGAGGCCCTCGCGGACCGGGCCCCAGCCGCCGATGTCGATGAAGGCGATGATGGGTACGGCGATGAGCGCGATCAGCATCAGGATGCCCTGCGCGACGTCGGTCCAGGTGGCACCGAGGAACCCGCCGAACAGCGTGTAGGCGAGCGTCACGCCGCCGACGACCCAGATGCCGGTCGTGTAGTCGAACCCGTACGTGCCCTCGAAGAACGTGCCGCCGGCCACCATGCCGGACGAGACGTAGAACGTGAAGAACACGAGGATGATCACGCCTGACGAGACGCGCAGCAGGCGCGACGTGTCGTGCAGCCGGTTCTCGAAGAAGCTCGGGATGGTGATCGAGTTCTTCGCCGTCTCCGTGTAGGCGCGCAGGCGCGGCGCCACGAACTTCCAGTTGAGCCAGGCGCCGATCGTCAGGCCGATGGCGATCCAGGCCTCGACGAGCCCGCTCACGTAGATGGCGCCCGGCAGGCCCAGCAGCAGCCAGCCCGACATGTCCGACGCACCGGCGCTGAGCGCCGCGACTCCCGGGCTGAGCCGCCGGCCGCCGAGCATGTAGTCGTCGAGATTGTCCTTCGTGCGGCGGAACGCCGCGTAGCCGATACCCAGCATCAGTGCGAGGTACGCGACGATCGCGATCGTCTTCCAAGCCTCGGGGGTCATGGAGTCGCTCCAGTTCGTTGCGGAAAAAACTTACGTGCGATTGCACTTGAGCCCCGAAAGTGTGGCACGAACTGCCGCCGACAGCTCACACCGGTCGCCGGACCGGCTTCGGCGCTGGACCGGGCCCATGGCCGCTCACCCATTCTGGGTGAGGCCCCGCCCGGTTGCTCCCGCAGCATCGAACCCTGCACGCGCAGCCTGCGTGCGGTGCACACCAGGGGAGGGACACCATGAGCGAGGCGGCCGGGCCACACGGCGCCGGGCCACACGCGCCGGGCCGAGCGACGCCGGACCGAGCGACGCCGGGCCGCGCGACGCCGGACCGAGCGACACAGCCCGGCTCGCCGCGCTCGAACGGAAGAACGCCGAGCTCCGTCGGCGCGTCGCCGAGCGGCAGGACAGGCCCGACGGCTCGCGCGGCCCGTCCGCCCGGCGTCGTGGGCGGAGCGCGGCCGCCGTCGTCCTGATCGTCGTCGGTGCCCTGCTGGCGCCCGCAGGCGTCGTCGCGGCCTGGGCGGAGCGCACACTGACCGACACCGACCGCTACGTCGCCACGGTCGGCCCCCTGGCGGAGGACCCGACCGTCCGGTCGGCGCTCGCGGGTCGGCTGACCGAGGCCGTGATGACGCGGATCGACGTGGGCGCGCTGGTCGACGGCGTCGTCGCCGGCCTGGCGGAACGGGACGTCGCGCCGCGCGCGGCGACGGCGCTCACCCGGCTCGAGGCGCCGCTGACAGCGGGGTCGAGTCGTTCGTCCGCCAGACCGCCCTTGGCCGACTGGCGTATCCGCGACCCGAACCGTATCCGCGACCCGAACAAAGACGCGAGGTCGTGGGTGCTCACGCCTCATCGTCGGCAGCGGGCGGATCCGCTGGGTCACCCTGTTCGGGTGACGCTTGCCGTGGCGTCGATGCCTAGCGTGGCAGGACATCGGCAGGTCGTCGGCAGGGATCCGTTGGCGGGGATCTGTTCGGACGGAGGTGGTCGGTGCGGGTGCTGCGATCGGTCAGTCGCTGCCCGTCGCGGCGCTCGTGTTCGCGGTGGTGGCCAGCGCCGGCGTCGTCACGCCCGTCGTCATCTACTTCTCCATGGGCGCCCGGGCCGCCGGGGTCCTGGACGAGCTCAAGTCCTGGATGATCCGCAACAACGCGGCCATCATGGCCGTGCTGCTACTCGTCCTTGGCGCGAAGATGCTCGGTGACGGTATCTCGACCCTGTGAACGGTGGAGGGACGAGGGCACCAGTAGGTCGGCACGCCTGCGCTGCTCGACACCCTGTGCAGGCGCCGTGCGGGGGCCCGGAGGCTGCGGGTCAGGCAGCTTCGGCGTCCGGCGGGGGTAAGGCCTCGATGGCTTCGGGTAGGTGGATGCGATGCCCGCGGGCGTCGGTGAAGGACCACCCGGTCTCCACCAGCGCCCCGACGACGGTGGTCGTGCCAGTGGTGGTGGTGTCGGTGGCGGGCTTGCCGGCCCAGTGCATGACGATGCCACGCGCGTCCACCAGCTGATGATGGAACCAGCACAGCAGCGCACTGTTCGCCACCGACGTCTGGCCGCCGTCGGCCCAGTGCCGTACCGCGTGGTGGACCTCGCATCGGGACGGTGGCTGGTCACACCCCGGATACACGCAGTGTTTGTCCCTGGCGATCACGGCGCGACGCATCTGCCCGGTCACTGTCCGCTGCGCGCGCCCGACATCGAGAGCCGCACCATCCGGCCCGAACACGATCCTCGTGACCGCACTGTCACACGCCAACCGGCGCAGCAGCGCGCGTGGTGCACGGCCACCGGTCTCGGTGAACACGGGGCCACCCGCTGACAGCAGCCCGGACACCGATAGCGTGCCCGCGCCCCAGCTGGGGATGTCCGAGCCTGCCGTCGTCGTACCCGTGGTGCCTGTTGCGCTTCCACCGGCCGTACCGGGGTCGCTCACCCCCGCCGCGCCCCCGCCTGCGCCACTGCCTGTCTGGTTGCCGCGGGTGGGTGTGTGTCCGCAGGTCAGGCAGAGGCCGTCGCGGGTGCGGGTGACCTGGGTGACCAGCTCCGTCCAGGACACCGTGACGTTCAGGTGTGGTGGTATTGCCGCGCCGGGTGCGGCTTGGTTGGTGTCCAGCACTATCCGCGCCACGTCTGCCAGGCCCTGTGCCCGCTGCTGGGTGGACGTCCTGGTGTCCTCCGCAGCGGGCGCACCCAGCACCGCGGTGAGCGCTGTCTGAACCAGCAGGCCGTGCTCGTCGGTGAGGAACCCCGCCACGTGATACCCACCAAAGGTCTTGGCCAGGTCCAGGAACTCGCCCTGCGCGGCCTTGTCGTCGTCGGTGTCGTCGGTGTCCGGGTCGGTCACGGTCGCGAACCGGCGTGCCACGACCCGGAACTGGTCCGCGTTCAACGAGCCGGCCTCCCGCAGGACCAGGCCCTCCCCGGTCACCAGCGTCCCGTCGGCGACCGCACCCTCCAGCACCCGCGTGATCTGCTCACGGGTGCGGTCACCATCGGGGTCATCCACCGGGTCCGGGAAGTCGACCGGCACGGTCTGCACGAACCGCTCCGGCGTCGTCGTCTCACCCGTACGGGTATCGATGAGCCACGCCAGGGCGTCGGTGCGGGTCTCGCTGGTCGGCGCGACCTCCGTCATCACCCGCGCGTGATCCACCCCCAAGGTCCCTGCGACCAGCCGTTCGCGCGTCACCGGCAGTGCCGTGGCCAGCCGGCGGGCCATCGTCATGTCCTTGCTCGCCGTGGCCGCGGACACACCCTCACGCAGGCGCAGCCAGGACGTGAACGTGCGGGCCATCCCGCTCGACCGCCACGAACCCTCGGCCTCGATCCGCGGCAACAGGGTGTACCGCACCCCGTCCAACCGGCCGGTCAACCGACGGACTCGGGAGTGCGCCTCGACCAACCGGCCGATGCTCGGCGCGTCCCACCCGTCCAGCGCCTCCGGACCAACCAGGCCCGCCAGATCGCCCAGCGCACCCTCGATCCGCGCCAACGCGTCCTCGATCGAACCCGCGGGAGGCAGACCACCGGCCGCCATGCCATCCGTCGACTGCTCCACTGGTCCCACCCCCGATCCGTTGTCCGCTCACCCCATTCTCTCGAACGTTCGTGCGATCCGCAGGGGCAAACAGGAATCTGTGGATAACTTTTCACGGCGTAGCGAGGTGCGACTCGGGTGAGGCCGAGACGTGGGACCTGACTGTGGCTGACGGGATCTCCTGATCCCCGCTTGACCTCAACTGGCGTTGAGGTTGTTGGCTGAGTCGCATGGAGATCATGAGCGTCGACACGGTCACCCGGTCGACGGCGGAGACCGCTGCGTACTACGAGAGCGTCCTGGGGCTACCGGTGCGGAAAGAGATCGGGGCGGTGGAGGTGACCGTCGGACGGTCGGTCATCCGGTTCCGGGAGGACGCAGCTGCGGTGGGCGACCAGCACTACGCCTTCCTCGTCGACGACGCGCGGTTCGACGCCGCCCGGGCCTTCCTCGCAGCGGGCCCCGGCCTGCTGGCCGACGGTGACCGCACCGAGATCGAATCGCAGCTGGCCTGGAACGCGCGGTCCCTCTACTTCCCGGGCCCGGACCGGTCGGTGCTGGAAATCATCGCGCGCCGTGATCTCCCCTCAACGCTGGGTGCCGGGTCCGCGTCGGTTGCGAAGGCCTCGAGCCTGCACGGGCCCGACATCCAGCTCGTCCCGTTCGGCCCCCGCGACCTGCTGTCCGTGAGCGAGGTAGGCATCGCGGTACCCGACGTCGTCGGTACCGCCGACCAGCTTGCCGCGGCCGGGATCGGTCGCTACCCGGACGGGTCCGAGACGTTCTCCCCGGCCGGGCACATCGACGGCATGCTCATCGTGGTCAGCTCGGGGCGCACGTGGTTCCCGACGTCGGACCGCGTGGTGGGCGAGCCGCCCGTCACGGTGATCGCGCAGGCAGGAGCGGCGAGCCCCGGCGTCGTGCCCGGGAGGTATGAGCTTGCCCCGGGTCGGGTGCTGGTCGTCCGGCCGTAGGTGGCGGCACGATCGCAGGGGTAGCACTGGCCGCTGACTGTCAGACTGCGCCGAGGTGCCCGAGAGCAACGACATTGATGCCGTCGGGGCGGGTGTAGCTGGCGGCTCCGGCGGTGAGGATGTTGAGGGAGGCTAGTTGGCCGGAGCGCTTCTCGGAGACCTTGGCCGCGAGGTTCGTGAGGTTGTGGGCGGCGAGCTCGATGTTCTTGGCACCGCCCATCTTGACCTCGAATGCAGACCAGCGGCCATCGTTGAGCTCGACGATCGCGTCGACCTCCAGGCCGACCTCATCGCGGTAGTGGTACACGGAGCCGGCGAGCTGCTGGGCGTAGACACGCAGGTCTCGGATGCACATCGACTCGAACAGCAGCCCCAGCGTGTTGAGGTCGTCGAGGAGCATCCGCTGGTTTGCTCCCATCGCGGCGGCCGCGAGCGACGGGTCGATGAAATGCCACTTGGGCTGGGTGCGTAGTCGGACCTTTGAACGCAGGTGTGTGGCCCAGGCGGGTTGCTCCTCGATGACGAAGACACGGGAGAGGGCGTCGAGATACTTGCGGGCCGTCTGCGCGGAGACGCCCGTGTTCGATGCTCCGATCTCGGCCTCCTTGCTGAGCTTCGTTGCAGATATCTCTGTCGAGACGTTGCGGGCCAGCGCGCGGATGAGGGCACGCATGCGCAGAGGGTCCGCTCGGAGATCAGCATGAGGCAGATCGACGCGGGCGACGTCGTCCAGATAGCTACTGAGATATTCCTGTGCCGAACGGTTCGGCTGTGCGACGAGGGCCGGCCACCCCCCACGCACCAGAAGGTCGGCGTACTCCTCGACGGTGGGGCCACCGACTCCGGCGATCTTCGCGCCGTCGAACAGGTCCGCGAGGGTGAAGGCTTCTGTGCTGTCGCCGCTCTCGGCAAGCGTCATGGGACGGAGCGTCACGCGGCGGAACCGACCCGCGCCGCTGTGGCGGGTGATGTCATCGGGAGGCGTCGCTGACCCGGTCAGGATGAACTGACCCGGGACTGTGCGCTGGTCGACCTCGTGGCGGACCGCATTCCATAGTGTCGGCGCGAGCTGCCATTCGTCGATCAGTCGTGGAGTTTTGCCGGTGAGGACCGTGCTTGGTGAGGTCTCGGCCAGAGCGGCGATCTCAGGCGACGCGTCCAGGCGGATGCTGCTGGTCGCCACCTGCAGGCCTGTCGTGGTCTTGCCTGCTGCGCGCGGCCCCTCGATGATCACGGCGCCGAACGTGGCAAGGGCGTCGTGCACGATCTGGTCGGCGATCCGCGTTCTGTAGCCATTCACCCGGCGACGTTATCACTCGTGCGAGGATCTCAGTATCACTTCTGCGATCATTCCGATATCACTTCTGCGAGGATCTCAGTATCACTTCTGCGATCGATCGCGCCTCACGCGCCCTCCGCGAACCCCGCCTGGCGCCACACCTCGTACACCGCTATCGACGCCGCGTTCGTCAGGTTGAGCGACCGTCGCCCGGGCAGCATCGGGATCCGCAGCTCGTCGGTGACGCGCGGGTGGGCGAGCGCTTCCGGCGGCAGCCCGGTGGGCTCCGGGCCGAACAGCAGCACGTCACCCGGCCGGTACTCGACGTCGGTGAAGCGCGTGGTCGCGCGGGTCGTGAACGCGAAGACCCGCGCTTCCGGCAGGGCGTCGAGCGCCGTGTCGAGCGACGGGTGCACGTCCATGACGGCGAGGTCGTGGTAGTCGAGGCCCGCCCGCTTCAGCTTGGCCTCCGACAGGTCGAAGCCCAGCGGCTCCACCAGGTGCAGCCGGGCCCCGGTGACCGCTGCGAGCCGGATCGCGGACCCGGTGTTACCGGGGATGCGGGGCTCGAAGTAGACGATGTGGGCGAGCGGGGACTCGGGCAGCACGGAGGCGTCAGGCGGTTGCGGCACAGCCCCATTCTCCCCGCCCGACGCCGGGCGGTCATGCTTGGTCCGCTTCGACCATGTGATCTGGCCTGCTCCGGGGCGCTGGACCATGCCGCACTGCATGCTGGAAGCGGACCTTCGCCGACCGTCCTTGCCCGACGCCGACCGCCCGCATACTCTGAGCGCATGACGCACGGGCTCAACTGGTGGCGGCTGCACTCGCAGCCGTGACCTGACGCGCCCATCCGCACAGAATTCCCGAGCTGCTCACCGCAGCCCGGGACTTTTCTGTGCCCGACGCCGTTCGTGGGCAGCTCCCTGACCAAGGAGACCCACATGTCCGTCACCGCTACACCCGAGGCGACCACCCCGCCGGCGACCACCCCGCCGGCGACCACCCCGCCGGCGACCGCACCGCCGTCGGCCACATCCCGCGAACCGGTCAGCTCCACCCGCTCCGCCACGGCGGCGCGCGAACGCACCGCCGTGCTGGAGGACCTGATCGTCCGGAACCCGGGGGAGTACCGAGTCCTGACCGGGGACCGGCCCACTGGAGCACTGCACCTGGGCCACCTGCTCGGCACCGTGGCCAACCGCGTGCGCCTGCAGAACCTTGGCGTCGAGGTGTTCCTCGTCGTCGCCGACTACCAGGTCATCACCGACCGGGACGACGCCGGCGACCTGCCCGCCGTCGTCCACGAGGTGCTGCTCGACTATCTCGCGGCCGGCCTGGATCCCGAGCGCAGCACCGTCTTCACGCACTCGGCCGTACCCGCGCTGAACCAGCTCGTGCTGCCGTTCCTGTCGCTGGTCACCGTGGCCGAGCTGGAGCGCAACCCCACGGTCAAGGCCGAGGCGGCCGCTGCGGCAGAGCGCGGCGGCCGCGGAACGAGCGGCCTGCTGTTCACCTACCCGGTGCACCAGGCCGCGGACATCCTGTTCTGCCACGGCAACCTCGTGCCGGTCGGCGAGGACCAGCTGCCGCATCTCGAGGCCACCCGGACCGTGGCCCGCCGGTTCAACCAGCGCTACTCGGCCGCCCAGCCGTACTTCCCCGAGCCGGACGCGCTCATCGCTCCGTCCCCGACCGTCCTGGGCAACGACGGGGCCAAGATGTCCAAGTCACGGGGCAACGCCCTGGAGCTGCGGGCCACCGAGGACGAGACAGCGGCGTTCTTCCGGCGCGCGAAGACCGACGCCGACCGGGCGATCACCTACGAACCGGAGCGGCGGCCCGAGATCGCGAACCTGCTCCGGATCGGCGCGCACTTCACCGGGACCTCGCCCGAGGCGCTCGCCGACGAGGTGGGCCTGGCGGGCGCCGCGCGCCTGAAGGCGGTGGTGACCGAGGCGGTGGTCGAGGGTCTGCGTCCCCTGCGGGCCCGACGCGCGGAGCTAGGCGCCGCGGGACCGCGCTACCTCGCCGAGGTGCTGGCTAGGGGCAACGCCCGGGCGAACGCGATAGCCGACCGCACGCTCGACGACGTCCGCGGCCTGATGGGCATGCGGTACTGACCGCGGGCAGAAGAGATCCCCGGCCGGGATGCCTCAATAACCCGGCCGGGGAACGTGGTTCGGGCGGCTGACGGCGCGACGGGGTAGCCACCCGAGAGCGTCGCGCCGTCAGCCGCCCGAAGTCAGCGGGCCAGGCGCTCCCTGAGAGCGTCCAGCTGGGCACGCAGCGCGGCCGGGGTGTGGTCGCCGAACCGCGCGAAGAACTCCTCGGTCAGCTCGGCCTCGGCCAGCCACGGCTCGGTGGGGACATCGAAGAGCGCCGCCAGATCGGCGTCGGACACCTCGATGCCGTCCAGGTTCAGCGTGCCCGGAGCGGGCAGGTTGCCCACCGGGGAGGGCACGGACGTGTCGGTGCGCAGACCGCGGCCCGCCTCGACCTGGCCGACGATCCACTCGATGACCCGCGAGTTCTCGCCGAAGCCCGGCCACAGGAAGCTGCCGTCGTCGCCCTTGCGGAACCAGTTGACCTGGAAGATCTGCGGGCGCTTCGACTCCTCGATGCCCGCACCGACGTCGAGCCAGTGCGACCAGTGGTCGGCCATGTTGTAGCCGCAGAACGGGAGCATCGCGAAGGGGTCCCTGCGCAGCTCGCCGAGCGCGCCCTCGGCTGCGGCCGTGCGCTCCGACGAGATCGTCGCGCCCATGAACACGCCGTGCTCCCAGCCGAACGACTGCGCCACGAGCGGCACGTTGGTGGCGCGGCGGCCACCGAACACGATGGCGTCGACCGGCACGCCGGCCGGGTCCTCCCAGGTGTCCGCGATCGTGGGGCACTGGGCCGCCGAGACCGTGAAGCGGGAGTTCGGGTGGGCGGCGGGGCGCTCGTCGGCGTCGGCGGGCGTCCAGTCGTTGCCCTGCCAGTCGATGAGGTGCTCCGGCGCCTCGGGCGTCAGGCCCTCCCACCAGACGTCGCCGTCGTCCGTCAGGGCGACGTTGGTGAAGATGGTGTCGTGGTCGAAGGTGGCCACGGCCGTCGGGTTGGTGTCGATCCCCGTGCCCGGCGCTACGCCGAAGAAGCCCGCCTCCGGGTTGATGGCACGCAGGGTGCCGTCGGGTCCCGGGCGCATCCACACGATGTCGTCGCCGAGGGTCTCGACCTTCCAGCCCGGGATGGTGGGCTGCAGCATCGCGAGGTTCGTCTTGCCGCACGCGCTCGGGAAGGCGGCGGCCAGGTGGTACTGGCGCTGCTCGGGCGACGTGATGCGGATGAGCAGCATGTGCTCGGCGAGCCAGCCTTCGTCGCGCGCCATCGCCGACGCGATCCGCAGCGCGAAGCACTTCTTGCCGAGCAGTGCGTTACCGCCGTAGCCGGACCCGTACGACCAGATCTCGCGGCTCTCGGGGAAGTGCACGATGTACTTGGTGTCGTTGCAGGGCCAGGCGACGTCGGCCTCGCCGTCGGCCAGCGGGGCGCCCACGGAGTGCACGGCGGGGACCCACGGCTGCCCGGCGTCGATCAGCTCGAGGATCTCGTCCGAGACGCGCGTCATGACGTGCATCGAGACGACGACGTACGGCGAGTCGGTGATCTCGACGCCGACCTGTGAGATCGGGCCGCCGACCGGGCCCATCGAGAACGGCACCACATACATGGTGCGGCCCTTCATCGAGCCCTCGAAGACACCCTCCAGCTCGGCGCGCATCTCCGCGGGGGCCGTCCAGTTGTTCGTGGGTCCGGCGTCCTCCTCGGCCTCCGAGCAGATGAAGGTGCGCGACTCGACACGCGCGACGTCGGCGGGATTGGAGCGGGCCAGGTACGAGCCGGGGCGCTTCTCCTGGTTCAGCTCCACGAGCGTGCCCGCTGCCAGCATCTGGTCGATGAGGCGCTGCTTCTCGTCGGCGGAACCGTCGCACCAGACGATCTCGTCCGGCTGCGTGAGCTCGGCGACGGCGGCCACCCAGTCGCGCACGCCGTGCTCTCCTGCGGGCTCCGCTGCGTGCGCGGTCGCCTCGGACGACGTGGTCGAGCCCTGGCCGGCCGTCAGCTCGGAGACGAGCTCGGCGACGAGCCGGGTACGGCGGGGGTTCGCGAGGACGGACATGTGCGCTCCGATCGTCATGCGGCGAGCCACGGTGGCGGGCTTGCTTCCACTCTGGTGTGCGGATCTGTCCGATTTCCAGTCCATGGGCTGTCAAGAAACGCTGATCTTCACGTAGTGTGAAGTAGCGGGTTCTTGTTGGCCGCTCTCGGGTTTCTCGGGGTGACGGCCGTCACACGAACGGCCATGACACGGACGGAGGGAGGACGACGTGCCGAGCTCGAACGAGGCGACCTCGCGCGGCGAGACCGATCTGATCACCCTGGGCCGGCGCATCCGGCACCTGCGCACCACGCAGGGGCTCACCCTCGACGCGCTCGGCGAGAAGGTGGGCTCGGCGCCGAGCCTCCTGTCCCTCGTGGAGAACGGGCGGCGCGAACCTCGCCTCGGCCTCCTCCGGTCCGTCGCGGAGGCGCTCGGCGTGCCGATGAGCGAGCTGCTCAGCGCCGAGCCGCCGTCGCGCCGTGCGGCCCTGGAGATCGCGCTCGACCGGGCGCAGCGCGGACCGCTGTTCACCACGCTCGGGGTACCCGCCGTCAAACCCAGCCAGAAGCTGCCGATGCCCGTGCTGGAGCAGCTCGTCGGCCTGCACGAGGAGCTGGCCCGGCGCGAGCAGCTCGCCATCGCCACCCCGGAGGAGGCGCGTCGCGCCAACACCGAGCTACGCCTGGAGCGGGAGGCCCGCGACAACCACTACCCGCAGTTCGAGGCGGTGGCGGAGCAGCTCGTCAAGGCCGCCGGGTACACGGGCGGCGCCCTGACCCACCGCACGGTCGCGCGGATGGCGGAGCAGATGGGCTTCACCCTGCTGCACGTGGACGACCTGCCCCGGTCCGCGCGCTCGGTGACAGACCTGCACAACGGACGCATCTACCTGCCCCCGGCGTCGACCCCCGGGGGGCACGGGCTACGGTCGCTCGCGCTGCAGGCGCTCGCGCACCGGGTGCTCGAGCACGACCGGCCGCGCTCGTACGGCGAGTTCCTGCGCCAGCGCGTCGAGATCACGTACTTCGCCGCCGCGTGCCTCGCGCCACAGTTCGTGGCCGTGCCGTTCCTGGAGGCACGCAAGCGGGATCGCGACCTCGCGGTCGAGGACTTCCGCGACGCGTTCGGCGTCACGCACGAGGCCGCCGCCATGCGGCTCACCAACCTCGCGACGCATCACCTCGGCATCCCGCTGCACTTCCTGCGGGTAGGGGCCGACGGCGCACTCTTCCGCGGTTACGCGAACGACGGCCTGCCGTTCCCGCAGGATGTCACGGGCGCCATCGAGGGGCAGCTGATCTGCCGGCGGTGGGCCGCGCGCGAGGCTTTCGAGCGGCGCGACCGCGCCACCGAGTTCTACCAGTACACCGACACCCCGGCCGGGACGTTCTGGTGCTCCACCCAGACGGGCTCCATGTCGCCGTCGGGCGGGCCGGACGGCGGGTCGGGCGCGTTCTCGATCACCGTCGGCGTGCCCTATGCCCATGCCAAGTGGTTCCGCGGGCGGGACTCGCAGGTGCGGCGCAGCTCCGGCTGCCCGGACCCGGCGTGCTGCCAGCGCCCCGCGCCCGAGCTCACGGACCGCTGGTCGGGCGAGGCCTGGCCGTCGGGGCGCATGCACCAGCAGATCCTCGCGGCCCTGCCGCGCGGCGCCTTTCCCGGTGTGGACGACGCAGAGGTCTACGCCTTCCTGGACAAGCACGCGCCCGGCTAGAACCGGCTGCTCCCGTCTGCGTGACGGGTTAGCGTAGTCAACCGTGGCATCGAACCTGGCTTGTATCGGACTGGACGTCTGGCGACGTAGCGACTTTCGCGACATGGTGGCGGTGGCCCGCTCCGAGGCGGAGACCATCGCCAAGGACGGCGAGGTCGGCGTCCACATCTGGACCGACGTGTCCGGCGCCCGGCTGATCATCACCACCGAGGGCGACCTGGTCCGAGTGGTCACGCCTACGTTCTACGCGGCGCCCGGTGCCGTCATCTCCGAGCCGCAGGCGGTCGACGGCGGGCTCGTGCTCGCCGAGCTCGTGAACGCGCAGGACGAGGTCATCACCGAGATCGCCTGCCAGCTCGAGGAGCTCGCCCTGCTCGGTTCGGCGACACCGCCGGTCGAGGGCCCGGTGTCCGTCGTCGTGCTGGGCAACTCGGTGCGGGTCACCGGACGGGCCGACGGGCGGGCCGACGGGCGGGCCGACGGAGCGGCGCCCGGCCTGGCCTTCGAGCCCACCGGGGCCTACGCCGTGTCGACCGACGCCGTCGCGCAGCTGACCGGTGTGGTGCTGGCGGTCGAGCAGCGCACGGTGAGCCGCACCGGCCAGGCCTTCACCGCCGCGCGCGTGCAGACCGACGGCTTCCAGGTCACGCTCTGCGTCCCGGCGGGTGACCCGACGCTGGCCCCGGGCGACGTCGTCGAGGTGCAGGGATACGTGGTCGCCTCGATCCCTGCCCTACGCGACTGAGGCCGTCCGTCGGCACTCCCCTTCGAGGCCTAAGTTTCTTCGCTTTGAGCCGTCTCAAAGCGAAGAAACTTAGG
>NZ_JBEZZF010000095.1:0-15337 GCF_040639055.1 Promicromonospora sp. NPDC023987
GTGAGCAAGGCGCCCTCCCGTCGACGCTCGGCCATCGAAACGTGCCATGACGCACGACAGGGCTCGCCGGAAAGTAAAGATCAGTTTTCCGGCAATACGCCGAGTCAGGGCCGCAGTACCCAGTCGGAGAAGTCGGCGGTGAAAGCGCCGTCGACCAGGTCGATCACGCTGATCCCCACGAATGCGCCGGTGAACCGCAGGCGCTGGCCGAAGTCGTCGGACAGCTCGCTGAAGTCCACGTCCGGTCCCACCTGCGCCCATGGCCCGCTGCCGTGCGCGGAGGCCGACGCCGAGGACAACCGCGCCGTCGCACCGTCGATCTGCGCGCGCAACCGGATCGGCCCGTCCGCAAGATCGACGGTCGCCAGCACCCGGGCACCGTCGGGGTGCCCGTGGGTGAGGACCAGCACGCGGCGACCCTGGTCACCGGCCCACTGCTGGCCCGCCTGCGGCTCACCCTCTGGCTCGGCCCAGGTCACGTGGAGCTGGTAGTAGGACGTCGTGTCGTACCAGAGCACCAGCCCGGCCGACCGGGTGAACGTGGTGGGCTCGGCGTCGACGGTCACCTCGACGTCGGCACGGTGCTCGGTCAGGCGCTGCGCCAGGAGGGACTGCTGCCACAGCGACTCGGCGGACATCCGGCCGCGCAGCCGGAGTGTGGCCGGCCGACCCGGAACGGACTCGACCCAGTCCCCAGGCGGCTCACGCAGTGTCGACCAGGGCCACCCGGGAGCGACGTCGAACCCGCCGCGCGGGTCGGGCACGGCGGCCCCGACGTCCGGCACCTCCACCTCGGTGGCCGGGTGCCAGCCACCCTGCGCGAGCCGTGGCCAGCCGTCGGCCCAGACCACACGCTGGACCGCCGTCTCCCGGCCGAGCGTATTGCGCGGGCCGGCCGGCGTCGGCACCGGCCGGGATGCCAGGTGCGTCAGGTACCACTCCCCCGACGGCGTCTCGACGAGCTCGCCGTGCCCGGCCTTCTGCAGCGGGACCGCCGGGTCGTCGCGCGAGGTGAGCAGCGGGACGTCGTCCACCTCGTACGGGCCGGTCAGCGAGCGGCTGCGCGCGACGAGCACCCCGTGCTCGACGCCGGTGCCGCCCTGGGCGAGCAGCAGGTAGAACCAGCCGCCCTCGACGGTGATCTTCGGCCCCTCGACCAGCTCGTCGCGCTGCAGCAGCAGCCGGGTCGGCCCGACCGCACGGACCCGGCCGCCGGGCAGCTCGGTGAGGTCCAGCTCGGTGAGCACTATGCCGTCGAACCGCCGTCCGCCCACCCGGGAGTCGTTCTGCAGGTTCAGCAGGTAGTGCCGCCCCTCGTGGTGCAGCAGGGACGGGTCGAACCCGTGGCCGGGCAGCCGCACCGGCGTCGACCACGGGCCGCCGACGTCGGGCGCGGTACAGACGTAGGTCTCCAGGTCGTAGTGCCGGGTGCCGACCGAGCGGACTATCGAGTACACGACCCAGAACACGCCGTCGGCGTGGCTCAGGGCGGGCGCCCAGATCCCGCCCGAGTCGGGCACCCCGAGCAGCGACCGGCCGGGGGCGGCGCTGTCGACGGCCCCGGCGTGCTCCCACTCCGCGAGGTCGCGCGAGCGATACAGGGGGATGGTCGGGAACCACTCGAACGAGCTCGTCGCGAGGTAGTACCAGTCGCCGACGCGGATCACCGACGGGTCCGGGGCGAAGCCCCGCACCACCGGGTTCACCGCCCGGCGCACCGGGCCGCTCACGAGCCCACCCGCACCCGCAGCAGGCGCGCCGACGTCAGGGCCGGGAGCTTGAGCTCCAGCACCCGGCCGTCGTCGGCGACGGTGACCGACTCGCCGCCCCAGCGCGGGTACAGCACCTCGACCGCCTCGTCCGCGACGCGGCACGGCAGCGGCACCCGCAACGTGTCCGGTGCGCCGTCGTCCTGGCCGCCCCTGCGCCAGACCGCGAGGTAGAGGTGGTCGCCGTCGCGCGCGCCCTGGACGATCCAGGGGTCGCGCCAGCCGGGCAGGCCGAGCGGCCACACCGGTACCGAGCGGCCGACGGCGGAGCGGATCGCCCGGTAGGCCGCGAGCGCCTCCCGGACCACCGCGCGCTGTGCGGCGTCGAGCGTGTCGACGCGGCCGGCCAGGTGCACGCGCGCGAGCAGCGCGGTGACGAGGGAGAAGGCGAGCTGCTCGCGGTCCATGGTGCCGTCGACGGAGGCCCACACGCCGGTCTGCTCGGGTGGGAGGGCCAGCGGTGCGGCCGCGGCGATGGGCGGGGTGGCGCGGTAGTCCTGCTGGTCGGTGACGGACTGGACGGGAAAGACGCTGCCGCTGGCCGGGTCGGTGCGGGACCCGCCTGCCGCGCACGCCTCGATCACGAGGCCGGGGTGGCGGTCCATGACCGCGCTCGCCCAGGCCAGGAAGGCGCGGCCGTGCTCGAGCAGGCCGGTACCGGGTGCCGCGCCGATCCCCGCGTCGGTCCCCGGGCCGATGTCGATGTTGTGGTCGAGCTTGAGGTAGGCGAGGCCGAGCGTGCTCACGAGCCGGTCGATCACCGTGTCGAGGTGTTCGCGTGCGGCGGGGTGGCGCAGGTCGAGCTGGTGCCTGCCCCACTCGGTGACGCGGTGGCCGTGGCGCTGGAAGAACGCGGCGTCGGGCAGCGTGCGGGCGACCGGGCTGCGCACACCGACGACCTCGGGTTCGAGCCAGAGGCCCGGCTGCATGCCGAGGGCGCGGATCCGGTCGATGAGGCCGCCCAGGCCGCCGTCGGGGAAGCGGGTGGTCGAGGGCTCCCACTGGCCGACGGAGTCCCACCAGCCGCCCTGCTCGTCGTCGTACCAGCCGGCGTCGATCACGTAGTACTCGGCGCCGAGGTCGGCGGCCGCCTCGATCAGCGGCAGCTCGCGCTCGGTGGTGGGGTCCGACATGAGGGCGTTGAGGAAGTCGTTGTAGACCACCGGCAGCGTCTCGTGGTCGGGGTGCTGCCGCCGGGTCCGACGGCGGTGCGCCGTGAGCGCGGCGCCGACGGCGTCCAGGGTCACCTCGGGCCCGTCGGGTGTGCCGGGGACGACGGCGAGGCTCACCGGGACGCTGGTGAACGCTGTGGTGGCGTCGAGGTGGCCGGCCCAGTGGTGCTCGTGCGCCGTCGGGCCCATGACGGCGAGGTAGACGTCGTCGTACCGGTCGCCGAGCTCGGCGTGCCAGGCGCCGCTGGTCTCGACCTGCCAGGCGAGCAGGCGGCCGGTGCGGGTGTCCTCGACCAGGCCCATGGCCAGGTGCTCGGACGTGGACCAGGCGCCGGTGGAGGTGAGGCTGATCCGGTTCTTCGAGCCGACCTGGCCGAACCGCACCATGCCGACGTCGTACAGCCCGCGCTCGGCGAGCGTGGACCGGCGCCAGCGGAACTCGCCGCTCCACGGGTTGGCCGCCTCCCACACGGCGAGCTCGGTCTCCCAGCGGGCGGCGTGCCCGAGCCCGGAGACGACGCCGGTGGTGACGTGGTCGAGCACCAGCTCGCGGTCGGACGTCAGCTCGGCCCAGGTCCGGAGCACGGGGATCGCGTCAGCGAGCTCGTAGTGCACGGTGGCGCGCAGGCCGGACTCGGCGTCGGCCAGGTGCAGCAAGAGCTCCCGGACGGGACCCTCCCGCTTGTCCTCCGGCGGACCGGTGAGCCGCATCCGCTGGGCCGCTGCGCCGTCGACGTGCCGCTTGCCGGAGGTGCCGGACCGCCCGTCGCCGAGCACCGCCACCTCCAGGACCGGGAGCGCGGAGCGGCGCAGGCCGTCGAGGTCGGGGCGGTCCTCGCCGGTGTGCCACAGGGCCACCAGGCGGGGCGCCGTGTGCGGGCCGTGGGCGATCACCACGCGGACCACGTCGTTGCCCCACTCGAGCCGTTGCTCGGTGCTGTCCTCGAGACCGGGAAGGGTGACGGTCATGCGATGACTCCGGTCCGGGGGTCGATGGTCCAGGTGTCCCGCCACTCGAGCCGGGCGGCGCCGTCGGCGATCCGGACCGGGAGCCACACGGGCGCGGAGTGGAACAGGTCGTCCTTGTCCCACCGGTCGCCGACGTAGACGTAGCTCGTGCGCTGCGAGCCCTGGACGGTCACGATCGTCGAGGTCTGCGAGTCGTAGGTGGCCGAGCCCGGCGGCGCGAAGTCCGCCCAGTCGCTCCACGGTCCCGCCGGCGACGACGCCGTCGCCACCTTGTTGTCGTTCGTAGACCACCCGGTCAGCTCGGAGCCGAACAGGTAGTAGAGGCCGTCCACCTTCACCAGGGCCGGCGACTCGTAGCCGTGCGGGCCCGCCGGATGGTCGCTCGGCGGGGTGAGCGTGGTCGCCACGATCTCCTCGACCGCCAGGTAGTCGGCGGACAGCCGGTAGACGTGCAGCCCGTGCTCGCGGTCCTCGGACAGGAGGTACCCAGTGCCGTCGTCGTCAGTGCCGTCATGATCAACGAAGACGCCGATGTCCCTGCTGATGTTGCCGAGCGGGCGCTCGCTGCGCAGGTAGGTGTACGGGCCCTCTGGCCGGTCGGCGACCGCCCACCCCACCCGGGCGTAGGCGTAGTCCGCCGACTCGACGTGCAGGAACATCACGTACTTCCCGGCCGGGTTGCGCAGCACCTTCGGCCGCTCGACGACCCGCCCGGGAGCGAGGTCGGGGATGTCCGGCGAGGGCGCCAGGGCGTGCCCGTGCGCGGTCCAGGTCGCCAGGTCGGGCGACGAGTAGCAGGCCACTCCCCCGAACGTCCCGGCATTCGTCTTGTCCTCGCCCCAGGCGTAGAACCTCGTCCCGAACCTCTGGATGCCGACGCCGTGCAGCTGGGCGACGGCGCCCTGGTCGTCGACGAAGAGTCGTCCTGGTGCGATGACGCCTCGTGGCGCAACGCCTGATGGTGCGGCGACGCCTCGTGGGGCGTGCGGATGGGTGGGCACTCAAGCTCCTCGGGTGGGGAAAACGTTATCAGCTGTCGTATGCTTCGGGTCATGGCCAGTCCGAAGCCGTACCGAGCCCCAGTCCTCGCCGATGTCGCCAAGGCGGCGGAAGTCTCCGTACCCACCGTCTCCCGGGTCCTGAACGGCTCGAAGTACGTGGCGCCCGACCTCGCCCAGCGGGTGAACGAGGCGGTGCAGACCCTCGGGTACCGCCCGAACGGCGCCGCCCGCTCGATGCGCTCCGGACGGCGGACGCTCGTGTCGGTCCTCGCGGGGGCGACCGCCAACTACGGCTACGCCCGCACGCTGCAGGGCGTCGAGACCGCCGCCCGCCGCGCGGGGATGACGGTGTCGATCACGGTCGTGGAGTCCGGCGACGCCGAGCACGTGCACGCCGCCATCGACCTCACCCTGGCCCAGCCGACGGCGGGGGTGATCGTGCTCGAGTTCGACCGCGCGGGCATCAACGCCGCCAAGGCGCTGCCCGAGAGGCTGCCCGTCGTCGTCGCCGGTGGCGGCTCGCGCCGCACCGGTCATGTCCCGGCGGCGCTGATCGACGAGCGCACCGCCGGGCGCCAGGCGACCGAGTACTTGCTCCACCTCGGCCACCGGACCGTCCACCACATCGCGGGCCCCACCGAGGGCAAGCACTCGGGCCGCACCGACGGCTGGCGCGCGGCCCTGGGCGCCGCCGGGGCACCGGTCCCGCAGATCATGCGGGCCGACTGGGACGCGAGCGCCGGCTACCGCTGGGGCGAGCGGATCGCCGGGATGAGCGACGTCACCGCGGTCTTCTGCGCCAACGACGACATCGCGCTGGGTCTCATGCGCGCGCTGACCGACCGCGGCGTCGACGTCCCGGGCGACATCTCCGTGATCGGGTTCGACGACCAGCCGCTCGTCGCGCTGTGGCGCCCCTCCCTGACCACGGTGGACCAGGACTTCGAGGACCTCGGCGCCCGGGCGTTCGGCCTCCTGTCGCAGGTGATCGACGGCGACGTCGACGCGGCGTCGTCGGTCACGGCGCCGCAGCTGGTGGTGCGGGAGTCGACTGCTGCCCCGCGGGGCTGAGCCGGCCACTACTTCAGGCTCCCGAGCGTCACGCCCGAGCGCCAGTAGCGCTGCATCGAGATCATGAGCACGACCATGGGGATGGTCGAGACGAGCGAGCCCGTCAGGACCAGGCTGGTCAGGTCGACGGTGCTGTCGGTGCCCCGCTGGAGCCAGGAGTACAGACCGAGCATCACGGGCCACTTCTCGACGCCCTTGAGGAACACCAGCGGCCACATGAACGCGTTCCAGCTCGCCACGAAGTGCAGCAGGAAGATCGTCGCGCCGGCGGTGGTGAGCAGCCGCAGCCCCATGGAGAAGAACATCCGGTACTCGCCGGCGCCGTCGATGCGCGCGGCCTCCATGAGCTCGGTCGGCACGGCGCCCTCGGCGTAGACCTTGGCCAGGTAGACGGAGAACGACCCGAACATGCCGGGCAGGATCATCGCCCAGATCGTGTCGTACAGCCCGAGCTGCACGAACAGCACGAAGCTCGGCACGATCATCAGCGAGCCCGGGATCAGGAAGGACGCGATGATCAGGCCCATCGTCAGCCCGCGCCCGCGGTAGCGGTACTTGGCGATGCCGTAGCCGGCAGCGAGTGCGACCAGCGTGAGCCCGAGCGAGCCCAGCCCCGAGTACAGCACGGTGTTCCACAGCCAGCGGGTGAAGATGCCGTCCTGGTAGGTGAACAGGTTGGCGAGGTTGTCCCACAGGTCGAACTGCGCGAACCACAGGCCGTTGGTCGTGTACAGCTCCCGCTGGTTCTTGGTGGCCGCCACCAGCAGCCACCACAGCGGGCCGACGGCGTACAGGCCGAGCGCGACCAGCACCCCCAGGACCACCCAGCGGGACGAGCCGCGCGCCTCCGCCGCGGAGCGCGCCTCTGGCACGGGCCGACTGCGGCGCCTGGCCGGCGGGGCCTGCCGGGTCGCCGGTTCGAGTGTCGCGTGGCTCATGACTCCTCCTTGTTCATGAAGCGGTAGATGATCGCGGAGGCGATGCCGACGACGACGGCGAGGATGACCGACAGGGCCGTGGCGTAGTTCAGGTTCCCGACCTGGAACGCCTGGTCGTAGATCATCATCGCGGGGGTGAAGTCCCGGGTGATCGTCTCGGGTGTGACCGCGCGGAACAGGACCGGCTGGTCGAAGAGCTGCAGGGTGCCGATGATCGACAGCAGCGACGTCAGCACGAGCGACCCGCGGACGAACGGGACCTTGATGGACCAGGCGATCCGCAGCTCGGACGCCCCGTCGATGCGGGCCGCCTCGAAGATCTCGTGCGGTACCGACTGGAGCGCTCCGTACAGGATGAGCATCGTGAAGCCGAGTGCGCTCCAGACCGCGAGGTTGCCCATCGAGACCCAGACCATCGAGCTCGCGAAGAAGTTCACGTCCAGGCCGAACAGCGCGAAGAACCCCGTGATCGGACCGACGGTCGGGCTGTACTGGTAGATCCAGATCATCGCGGCGACGATGCCGGGCACCATGTACGGCAGCAGGAGCGCGATGCGGAAGCGTGCGGCGGTACGACGCCGGGCGGCGTCGAGCACGAGCGCCAGGCCGAGGCCGAGCGCCTGCGTGAGCGGCACCACCACGATCGCGTAGAGGAGGACGCGGAACATCCCGGTCCAGAACGCGCCGTCGGCCAGGCCGGTGGCGAAGTTCCGCAGCCCGGCGAACTCGACGGTCTGCCCGCCGAAGCCGAGTCCTGACGACTGGGTGGTGTAGACGCTCTCGCGCACCCCCATGAGCACCGGGACGATCACGAACAGCGTGAACCCTGCGAGGAACGGGAGGGTGAACGACGCACCCTTGAGGCTCTGCGCGGTGCGCCAGCTCATGAGCGGCCGGGACAGCGGCCGGGACTCCGGAGCACGGACGGACATCCGCGTCCTCCTTTCGTAGGTCAGCTGGTCACTCGGCAACGGTGTAGGCGATGCCCTTGTCGTCGAGGTCCGATGCGACGAAGTCCTGCACAGCGGTCAGCGCCTCCGCGAGCGTGATCTCGCCCGCGACGGCCTTGCCCCACTGGTCCTGCAGCTCGGGGAACCAGGCGTCGTAGTTCGGCCCGAGCTCGAACTTGCCGATCACCTGTTCCTGGGCGGCGAGGATCTCCTCGCCGGCGACCTTGTCGTCGACGAAGAAGCCCTCGGGGATCACCGCTTCCACGTAGTCGGACGCGTCCGGGATCTGGACCGGGAAGCTGACCGCGCCGGTCTCCTTGTTTCGGCCGGCCTCGATCGCCTCCGGCGTGGTGAGCCAGTCGGCGTAGGCCACGACCGCCTCGGGGTTCTCGCAGCCCTCGGGGACGAACGACGGGAGCGTGCGCCCGGGTGTCACCGGTTCGGTCGCGTCCGCGAACTGCGGGATGGGGTGCGCGGACCAGTCACCCGCGGAGTCGGGCAGGTTGGTCTGCAGGCCCGTCAGCGACCACCACTGCGTGGTCGTGGAGGCCATCTTGCCCGAGTCGAAGTACTTGTACAGGGCAGGCCGGTCCATGTAGGTCTGGTTGGAGACCAGGTCCTCGTCGATGAGCGGCTGGTACACGTCGGCCGCGGCGAGCGTGGCGTCGTCGGTGAAGTTGACCACCCACTGGTCGCCGTCGATGGTGAACCACTCGGCGCCCGCCTGCTGAGCCAGGGCCATCAGGCCGCTCGGGTCCTCGCCGGCCAGGTTGGTGATGTCGATGCCGTGGGCCCCAAGCTCCCGGCCGGCCTCGACGAACTCGTCCCACGTGGTGGGGACCTCGACGTCGTACTTGTCGAACGTCTTCTGGTTCACCATGTAGAACTGGCCGTCCGACCCGGTCGGCAGGCCGTAGTACCGGCCGTCGACCTGGGCCGCCGAGAGCGCACCCTCGTTGTACAGGTCGGTGGAGCCCTCGACCTGCTCGGTGATGTCCTGCGCCCAGCCGTTGACGACCATGGTGGTCAGCGGCGCGAAGCCCTGGACGAGGCACGGGACGCCCGAGTCGGCCTCCATCGCGTTGCGGAAGTTCGTCTGGGTAGCGACGTTGCTGGCCTGCAGCACGTACTCCACCGTGACGTCGTCCTGCGCCTCGTTGAACGTGTCGACGATCTGCTGGCCGGTCTCGGCGTTCCAGCCCCAGACCTCGATGGTGACGGGGCCGGCAGGTTCGGCGTCGCCGGACGCGCCGGCCGACGAGGCGTCGGCCGAGCAGGCGCTCAGGCTGGTCAGCGCCGTCACGGCGAGCCCGGCGGTCGCCCAGCGGGCACGTGATCTGATCATGGCTCTCTCCTTTGAGAAGTACTCGTCCTTGAGCTGCGTCGCGGTCGAAGCAGGAAAACGTTCTCAGATTAGCGTCCTGGTCCAGGCTGTCAAGCGCCTGTCTCATTTCGGGTTGCAAACCGCTGCGCTCTTCCTCTCGGACCAGGACAACGTTATCCTGTGCACCGGACAAGGAGGTCGAGATGGAACCACTCAACGTCGTGCTCACCATGCGCCCGGCGGCGCTCGCGGAACGGCTCTTCGACGATGCCGCCCGTCGTCGGCTCGCGGCCGTTGCCGAGGTGTGGCCGGACGTGCTCGAGGAGCTCACCACACCAGCGGCGACCAAGGCACTGGAGCACTGCGACGTGCTCGTGACCGGCTGGGGCGCCGACCACCTCACCGACACCGTGCTGGCGACGGCTCCCCGGCTGGGCGCCGTCGTGCACACCGGTGGGAACGTCACGCACCTGCTCGGCCCAGCGGCCCGCGAGCGCCGGATGACGCTGACCGACGCCCGCGCCGCGAACGGGCGCCCGGTCGCCGAGCTCTCGCTCGCGCTCATCCTCCTCGCGGGCAAGCAGACCCTGCCGGCCGCGCGGCTCTACGCCGAGCGGCGCGCCTTCATCGACCGGGAGCAGGCCTTCCCGCAGGCCGGGAACCACGGCCGCCGCGTGGGCATCGTCGGGGCCTCGTGCATCGGCCGGCAGACGATCGAGCTGCTGCAGCCGTTCGACCTGGCGGTATCGGTCTTCGACCCCTACCTGACCGACGACGACGCCCAGCACCTGGGTGTGCACAAGGTCGAGCTCGACGAGCTGATGGCCACGTGCACGGTGGTCTCGGTCCACGCACCCGACGTCCCCGAGACACAGCGGATGATCGACGCGCGCCGGCTCGCCCTCTTGCCCGACGGCGCCACCCTCGTCAACACCGCCCGCGGCGCCCTGGTGGACACCGATGCGCTCGTCGCCGAGCTCGCCACCGGGCGGATCGACGCGATCCTCGACGTCACCGAGCCCGAGCCGCTGCCGGCGGACCATCCGCTGTGGACCCTGCCGAACGTGCTGCTCACACCGCACATCGCTGGGTCCATGGGGAACGAGCTGGGGCGGCTCGGCGACAACGCGGTGACGGAGATCGAGCGCCTCGCCCGCGGATGACCGGGGCCGATGTCGCGGGCCGGTGAGTCGCGGGCCGATGAGTCGGGGCGGCCTCCGTCGTCCTACCGCTATGGGAATCGTCAAAGCAGATATGGCAGTGTCGCTCGACGGCTACTCCGCCGGGCACGACCAGAGCCTGGAGCATCCTTTCGGGCCGCTCGCCGGCGAACGACTGCACACCTGGATGTTCGAGCACGGGGACGCGCACCAGGCCGAGGTGGACGCCATCGTCGGCGCGGGCGCGTACATCATGGGGCGCAACATGTTCACCCCCGGCCGCGGGCCACTGGACCCGGACTGGAAGGGCTGGTGGGGCGACGACCCGCCGTACCACGGGCCCGTCTTCGTCCTGACCCACCACGCGCGCGACCCCATCCCGATGGAGGGCGGCACCACGTTCCACTTCGTCACCGACGGCATCGAGAGCGCGCTGGAGCAGGCCCGCGCCGCCGCGGGCGACGGCGACATCTCCATCACCGGCGGGGCCACCACCCTCAACGAGTACCTCGCCGCCGGACACGTCGACGAGCTGCGCCTGCACGTCGTGCCGTTCACGCTCGGCGCGGGCACCCGGGTGTTCGACGGCGTACCGCCCATCGAGTTCGCCTCGACCTCCGTGCGGCACACGCCCGAGGTCACCCACGTGACCCTGCGCCGGTGACAGACTGGACGTCATGACGGTCATCTGGACAGAGGGGCGCATGGTCGCGCCCGACGAGGCCGCGCTCAGCGCGGTCGACCACGGCATCACTGTCGGCGACGGCGTCTTCGAGACGTGCGCCGTCCTCGGCGGGCACGCGTTCGCGCTGACACGACATCTCGCCCGCCTGGAGCGGTCGGCGGCCGGCATGGGGATGGCGGACCTCGACCTGCACAAGGTGCGCGGTGGCGTCGACGCCGTCCTCGCCGCCGCGCCCGACGCCGGGCGCCTGCGCATCACCGTGACCGACGGCGTCGGGCCGCTGGGCTCCGGCCGGTCGGCCGGGCCGCAGACCGTGGTCGTGGCGGCGAGCCCCGCCGTCGTCGTACCCACCGGACGTGCCGCGCGCTCCCCCTGGACCCGCAACGAGAACAGCGCGGTCGCGGGGCTCAAGACGACGTCCTACGCGGAGAACGTCGTGGCGCTCGCGGACGCGCTGGCCAAGGGCGGCGACGAGTCGGTGTTCGCGAACACGCGCGGCGAGCTGTGCGAGGGCACCGGCTCGAACGTGTTCATCGAGATCGGTGGCGAACTCATCACTCCCCCGCTCAGCGTGGGCTGCCTGGCCGGCATCACGCGCGAGCTGCTGCTCGAGTGGGGCGCCGAGGACGGCCTCCCCGTGCGCGAGGCGAAGGACGGCGAGCTGCCGTTCACGGTGCTCGACCAGGTGGCCGCAGGTGAGGCACGGATGCTGCTGACAGGATCGGTGCGGAACGTGCAGCCGACGGTGTGGCTGGACGGCGCCGACCTGGAGGTCGGCGAGCTGTCGAGCGCCGCGCGTGACCTGTTCGAGCGGAACATGCGCGAGCGGATCGATCCCTGACCCGGCTGGGCGATTCGGATTTCGCATCCGCGCTCGAAGCAGGCTAATATCGTCCACGCACGCCTTACGGGGCGGGCAGCACGGGCGATTGGCGCAGGGGTAGCGCGCTTCGTTCACACCGAAGAGGTCACTGGTTCGATCCCAGTATCGCCCACCGTGTCAGAAGGCCCTCCGACCAGCGGAAACGCTGGGTCGGGGGGTCTTTCGTCTGCCCCGACGTGTCGGTGCGGGACTCCTGGGGGACCAACTGGGGGTCAGCTGGCCCGGGGCCGAGCCGGGCCGAGCCGGAAGTTACTGGTCACCCCGGCCGGCCACCGCCGTCGAACCGCAACTTACTGGTCACCCCGGGTGCCGAGCCGAAACCTAGACGTCGATCCGGGCGTTCAGGCACGTGCTTCTTGCGGCTCGGCGCCCGAGCCCACGCGTACCTTGCGGTTCGGCGCCAGCAGGCCCCTCAAGCCCACCGCACCTTGCGGTTCAACACCAGCAGGCCGCCCAGGCCAACCCGTATGTTGCGGTTCGGCACCCGATGACGCCGGACCCACCAGCTCACAACGGGCCGCCGACGCCGGTGCCGGCGGTGACGTCCCTGACGAACGCCGCCATCACCGCCGCGCACTCCGGCGAGTGGGTCTCCAACAGCATGTGGCCGGCGTCGTAGACGTGTAGCTCCAGCCGGTCGAGCACCCTCGCGTAGCCCATGATCTCGGCCAGGTCGAAGTAGGCGTCGTGGCGACCCCAGAGCACGAGGCACGGCGGCTGGTGGGTCCGGTGGTAGTCGGCCAGCTCACCGAAGCGGGCGACGTGGTTCGCATAGTCCCGGAACAGCCGGAACTGGGCCTCCAGATTCCCGGGCCGCGTCATCCGCGCCCAGTCCAGGTGCCACGGCTCGGGTGGCTGGAGCACCCGCACCCGCTCCGGCAGCCCGCTCACGTACTCGTCGCGGACGCCCTCGAAGTTGAGCCACTCGGGCAGCCGCGCGCGGTTGGCCTCCGATGGGTCCGCCCAGTACGCCTTGGCACTGTCCCACTGGCTGCCCAGACCGTCCTCGTGGGCGTTGCCGTTCTGCACGATGAGCCCGAGGACCCGCTCGGGGTGCCGCGTGGCGAGGTGGTAACCGACCGGGGCGCCGAAGTCGTGCAGGTAGACGAAGAACTCGTCGACCCCGATCTGCTCGAGGAACGCCTCGACCGTGTCGGCCAGGTTGGCGAACGTGTAGTCGTACTCGTCCACGTCGGGCGCCGAGGAGAACCCGAACCCGGGGAGGTCCGGAGCGATGACACGGCCCACCCGCGCCAACGGCGAGAGCGCGTGCCGGAAGCTGTGCGAGGAGCTCGGGAAGCCGTGCAGCAGCAGTACGCAGGGCCGGCCTTCTGCCCCCGCCTCCCGGTAGAAGATCTCCAGCCCACCGATGTCGACACTACGGTGGCGCGGCTTGTCGATCGCCTCCATCCGGACCCCTCCTTGGGCTGGTCGGCGTCAGGACGGCGCCGGCCGACCGGCGCCCGGTCCAGGGCTGGTCCACTCCCACGAGACTAACCGGACACTCGCCGCCGCACCGAGATCTCGTCCGGCTAGTGACATAGGCAGGATTCCTCACTAATATCCGTTCTGCTGACAGTCCAGTAAGTACAACGACGTACCGAACGGAATACGAGGAGATCTCCCCATGTCACGTACCAGACCCAGATTCCACCGGCTCCTGAAGGCGGTCGCCGTGTTCGGCGCGTTCGCCGTCACCGCTACGGCGCTCGTCGTCACGCAGCCCCCGCCCGCCACGGCCGTCCCCGCCACGATCCCCATGACCATCACCAACGACTCCGGTCGCGGCGACCAGGTCTTCATCTACGTGCTCGGCACTCCCGGCCAGGACCGGCTCGGCTGGTCCGACGCGGCCGGCACGTTCCACCAGTGGCCGACGGTGGGCGGAACGCCCGTCGACGCGCCCGACGCCTCGATCGCCGGCCCGCGGGACGGGCAGTCGATGACCATCCAGCTGCCCAAGCTGTCCGGCCGGGTGTACTTCTCGTACGGCAGCAAGCTGTCGTTCAAGATCGTCAACAACGGCAGGCTCGTCCAGCCGGCCGTCCAGAACCCGCAGGATCCGAACCGCAACAAGCTGTTCGCCTGGACGGAGTTCACGCTCAACGACGACGGCCTGTGGATCAACAGCACCCAGGTCGACTTCCTCTCCGCTCCCTACCAGACGGGCCTGCAGAAGGGTGACGGCTCGGTGATCAGCACCGGCATGCTGAAGCCCGACGGCTACACCAACGTCGTGAACGCCCTGAACAGCACACCCGGCTGGAGCAACCTGGAGCAGTACGCTCCCGACGGCTCCCTGCTGCGCGTCCTCGCCCCCGGGCATGCGATCGAGACCGGCCAGATGGACCCGAACATGATGGCCGGCTACGTCGACCGGGTGTGGGCCAAGTACGCCAACGAGCCCCTGACCGTCGCGCCCTACTCGTACGACCCCGCCGCCCGGTTCACCGGCCGCGTGCAGAACGGCGTCATGCGGTTCACCGACTCGTCAGGCGCCTACGTCACGGAGTTCCGTAAGCCGTCGAGCGACTCGATCTTCGGCTGCTACAAGGATCTGGCGGCACCGAACAACGACATCGGCGCCATCGCCCGCACGCTGTGCGCAGGCTTTCACCGCACGACCCTCCTGACGAACACCACCCAGCCCGGCACGAACACGTCGAACTTCTACCAGGAGTCCGTGACCGACTACTACAGCAAGTACATCCACGAGCAGATGGCGAACGGCCGGGCCTACGGCTTCGCGTTCGACGACGTCCTGGCGCAGGAGTCGCTGGTGCACGACGGCAACCCCACGGCGGCCTACATGCAGCTCGACCCGTTCCAGGGTGCCGCGACGCCGATCGCCGGTTCTGACGGCGGCGGGGGCGACGACGGCGGCGGGGACGACGGGTCGGCCCTACCGCAGGGCACCAGCCCGGTGCACGCGGCGAACGGTATGTGCGTGGACGTCCCCTGGGCCGACTCGCACGACGGCAACCCGCTGCAGATCGTGAACTGCAGCGGCAACGCCGCCCAGTCCTGGACCCGGTCCGGTTCGACCATCAGCGCGCTGGGCAGGTGCATGGACATCTCGGGCGGCAGCACCGCCGACGGCGCCGTCGTGCAGCTGTGGACCTGTAACGGCACGGGTGCTCAGAGCTGGACGTACCAGTCCGCCGCCCGGGCGCTCGTCAACCCGCAGTCGGGTAAGTGCCTGACGGCGGTCGGGGGCACCCCCCTGCACGACGGGCAGCGGCTGGAGATCCGCGGCTGCTCCGGCGCGGAGGCGCAGCGCTGGACCTTCTAGGGCGCTCGTCGCTGGTCGAGCTTGTCGGCGACGACACGATCGTGTTCCCGCAGCTCTCCCAGGACGAGATCATCGAGATCGTCGACCTGGAGATCGCGAAGCTCGACCGTCGTATGCGCGACC
>NZ_JBEZZF010000096.1:0-15003 GCF_040639055.1 Promicromonospora sp. NPDC023987
TGGTGCCCCCCCCCGGGGGGGTTCCCCCCGGTGGGGCGTGTTTGCCCCCCGGGCCCCCGCCACCCCCCACCAGCGGGGTCTCGGCAAGCTCGACCAACGGCGGTCGTGCGGTCTACGGGTAGGTGACCACCTTGGCCGGGATGGTTTCAGTCCCGCTCGCTCTCGGGCCGACGCCGTTGATGACGTGCTCGTACGTCCCCACCCCGCCCAGCGACACGGTGAGCAGCGAGTGCATCCGCACTCCCGGCGTGACCGGCACTTCGAACCCGTTGTCCGAGGTGATCGATGCGTCCGAGGTGAACACGCAGTACGACCCCAGACCCCAGGCCTCGTGCTGCGTCACGTGGTCGGCGACCTTGTACGCCGCCCAGCCCCGGATGCCGTCGTGGTTCCAGGCAGCCTGATCCGGCGGGTCGTACGGCAGCTCGTTCTGGTAGAAGATCGTGCGGCCGCGCTCACCGTTCCACAGGGTGTTGTACTCCTGGTAGTGCTCGACGAAGAGCCCGTATCCGTCGACGTCGTCGCCGTTCACCACCAGCCCGTTCCGCGCGGTGTTGACGTCCCAGCCGATGCCCTCGCCGTGGTCGCCCCGCCAGGACCAGATGTGGTCGACGATCGTGTCGTCGGCGTTCACGACGATCGCCTGGTCCACCCGTCCGACGTGCGCCCCGCCGACCCGGACGAACACGTCGTGCAGCGAGATCGGGTCGTCCGCGTGGTCCGCGGTGGACCCGTCGGTGCCCACCGTGAGCATCGACGGCGACTCCGCGGCGCCGGCGTCGAAGAGGACGCCCGCGACGCGGACGCCGTCCACGTCGGCCACCCGCATCGCCGTCTGCCCTGCCGTCGGCACGATCGTGGCGTACCCGAGCCCGAGCACGACCGTGTCGGCGCGGTCCACCTCGACGGTCGCGTCCAGCTCGTAGATCCCTGGCGTGAGCAGCAGGTGCAGGCCCTGGTCCAGCGCCTGGTTGATCCGCTCGGCGGAGTCGCCGGGGCGGGCCACGTAGAAGTCGTCCAGCGGCACGGAGGTGCCCGACGTCGTCGCGCCGTCCCAGGTCGCCCCCCGCGTACCCGACCGGGTAGAGGGTACGAACACCGCGTAGTCCTCACCGTCGAGGTAGAGGTACGGCTTCTCGCGGATGATCCCGGTGGTGTCCAGGGTGGTCACCGCCGGCTCGGGGAACGACGTCGGCGGCGCGTTCTCCACACCGGAGAACACCATGTTCCACAGCGTGCCCGCCCAACCACCCGTGAGGGTCGAGTCGCGGGTGTACCACTGCTGCTGCGTCCAGGCGCGGACCTCGCCGTCGACCACGGAGTCGGCGATGTAGCCGCCCGACGCCCACCCGTACCGTGACGAGTGCAGCATCAGGTTGCCCTTGACGTGCACGCGCCGCATCGGTGCCGCCTGCGAGACCGCCCACCGCATGTCCCCGCCGGTGGGCGTGATCGCGAGGTTCTCGACGGAGCGCCAGAAGTTCTGCGTGGCGTTCCCCTCGAACCACTCGGCGTCGGCCCAGACGCCGCCCGTGATGTTCACGTCGTCCGGGTCGGCCCCCAGGCCGGCGATCGACGTGTGGAAACCGGCGTTGACGTGCACGGGGTAGGTACCCGGCTCGAACAGGAACTGGTGCCGCCCGTCGCCGAACTGGTCGGCCTCCTGCTGGTCGTAGACCGCGTCGACGGCGGCCTGCACCTGGTTCACCGGCGTGTCCGGGCCGAACACGTGCACGTTCGGCCCGAGGTCACCGCCGCCGGGGATCGGGTCGCCGGGTGTGCTCCCGCCGTCGCCCGTGAGCACCTCGAGCTCCCAGAGCGAGTAGCCGTACCCGGTGCCCCGCTCCGTTCCGGTGACCCGCACGTACCGGCCGGCTCCCGCCACGTCGAAGCCCTGCGAGCCGCCGGTCCCGTCCGTGACGGTCCTGAGCGTCCGCCACGTGGTGCCGTCGTCGGAGGTCTCGATCCGGAAGTCCTTGCCGTACGCGGTCTCCCAGGTGAGCTCGACACGGCACACGTCCTGCACGGTGCCGAGGTCGACCTGGATCCACTGCGGGTCGGCGGCCTCGCTGCTCCAGCGGGTGCCCGGGTCGCCGTCGACGGCCAGGGCCGGGCCGAAGGGGCCCTCCGTCGACGACGCGGTGGCCGGCCGCCCCAGCGCGGCGTTCGTGGTGCACGCGGCCGCCGCGGTCCGGACATCACCTCCGGCAGCGCCGGACGCGGGGGCCGACGCCGGTGCGGCGGCCGGCCGGGTAGCCGACGCGGGTGCTGCGGCGGCCGTCAGCGGTGCGACGACGCAGGCCGCCGCCGCCGCGACGGCGAGCCACGCCCGCCGTCGGCTCCGCGAGATGTGCAGTGGTGCGCTCCGCCGTGCGCCGGATGCCGTCATGACCGCGCCCCCTCACGCGCGGTGGGCTCCGGCACGAGCTCGTAGTTCTCGTCGAGCACCGTGCCGCGGTGCGGCTTGTACAGGTCGTAGCCGCGGGGGTCGCACTGGAGCCCGCCGTTGATGCAGTGCTCCACGAGGCGGCGGAGCACCTCGGGGTCCCAGGCGTTGACGAAGTCGTAGTGCCAGGACTGGTCGGAGCCGCTGACGAGCGCGACGTCCGACATGTCACCGCTGACCGGCCAGGCGATCTTGAACTCCAGCATCGGGACCGCCACGGGATGGCTCAGCGGGCACTGCCCGGCGACCGGGTAAGCCATGTGCGAGCCGTGGCCCATGTGGGCGGACTCCTCCGGCGTCAGGTGCATCCCGTCCCAGCAGCTCGGCGCCTGGTACCGGATGTTCAGCTGCGTGCCCTCGGGACAGCTCGCCGGGATGTCCCAGCTCTTGGAGATGTCGCCGCACTCCCAGCCCTCGACGGCGCCGGGGGCGGTCCGGAACTCGTCGACGGTGGCCATCATGTCGCCGGCCACGAACTGGAGCCCCTCCGGGAACGGGACGACGTCGGCGTAGTCGTCGATCCCCGACTTGTAGTAGACCGTCATCGGGATGTTCGGCTCGACCGGGACGCCGCCCTCCGTGAGGGTGGGGAACCAGTAGGCCGACTGGTCCTGGGGCACCGTGCAGGTGCTCTCCGGGTTCGCGAGCAGGCTGGCGGGCGTGGTGAACGCGTCCGTCGAGCGGTTGCCGATGAACGTGTGCAGGTGCGACCGCCCCGGCTGCCCTGGGTACACGATCGAGTCGTCCGGCAGGAAGTGCGAGAACGTGCAGTTCGCCTGGAACTCGTGGTGCGTGACCTCGTCGTCGGGGAACGGCGGAGGGTCCTCCGGGCTGCCGGGCTCGCCGTCGCCGAACACCTGGAGCTCCAGGAGCGAGTAGCCGTAGCCGGTGCCCCGGGCGGTGCCGACGAGCTGGACGTAGCGGCCGGTGACCGTGACGTCGTACACCTCGGTCCCGCCGGTGCCCGCTGACTCGGTGACGACGGTGGTCCAGCTGTCGCCGTCGGACGAGACCTGGAGCGTGAACGCCGCGCCGTACGCGGCCTCCCAGTCCAGGGCGATGTGGTCGAGGGCGTAGGACCGGCCGAGGTCGACGCGGATCCACTCGTCGTCCGTCGGGGCGCTGGCCCAGCGCGTCGTGCGGTCGCCGTCGACGGCGAAGCGCGGCCCCAGGCCACCCGACTCGGAGCTGGACGCCGCGGTGAGCGCGCCCTGCGAGAGAAGCGTGTTCGGTTCGGCGACGGCGGTGGCGGCGCCGAGGGTAGCTGCCGCGCTCAACGCCGAGGCGAGCAGTGCCGTGGCGAGTGCGCCGGCCAGGACGCGAGATCTGAGGCCGCTGGGCGTGCGAAGTGCTGTACGCATGGTTCCTCCTTCACTGGTGGTGTTCGCTGCTGACGTGTCTCTGCTGCCTGTCTCTGCTGCCTGTCACTGCGTGGCTCACTGCTGGTAGATGCCGACCTCGTACAGCGAGTAGCCCCACTCGGTGCCGCGCTCGGTCAGGTTCAGGCGCACGTAGCGCCCGGAGCCGGCGACATCGATGCTGTCGACGCCGCCGTTGCCGCCTGTGACCGTCCGGACGGTGGTCCAGCTGCTGCCGTCGTTCGAGGTCTGCACCTCGTAGGACTTGCCGTAGGCGGTCTCCCAGACGAGCTGCAGGTGGTCGAACGACTGCACTGAACCGAGGTCCACCTGGTACCAGCCGGTCGGGCCCCACTCGCTCGCCCAGCGCGTCGAGGCGTCGCCGTCGACCGCCCGGCCGGGCGTCCAGTCGCCGTTCCACGGGTCGAAGCTCGACGCCGTCGCCGTCCTGCCGAGCGCGATGTTCGTGCCCTCGACCTCGGGTGCGACGACGCGGAACGACCGGGTCTCCACGCCCACGTTGCCGTTGCCGTCCTCCGCGAACACGTAGACCTTCCAGACGCCGAGCAGCTCCGGCGCCGTGACCCGGAAGGTGCCAGGGGCCGTCTCGTCGAACTCGGCCTGGGCGATACCGCCGGCGTTGTTGATGTACTTGCTGTTCAGCATCACGTTGGACGTGATCGGGTCGCCGTCCGGGTCGGTGACGTCCACGGAGACGCTGAACTCCGCGCCTGCCTCCACCGCCGTCGAGCCCGGGACGTCCATCGCGGAGATGCGCGGCGGGGTGTTCATGGCCGAGGTGTCGACGCCCCAGGCGCGCGCTATCGAGTAGTAGCCGAGGCGCTTGTTGTCACCGGGCAGGATGTTGAACCACACGCCGCCGAAGTCGCCCTCGATGCCGTAGTGGAAGAACGTGGCACCGAGGGCGACGCCCTCGTGCTCGCGCAGGCACCGCCACGAGTCCACGTATGCTGCGCCCTTCTCGAGGTCGGTGGGCTCCTCGGGGACGCCGTTGGCGTCGTCGGGCACCTCCCACTCGCCGGCCGCGCCGCCTTCGGTCAGGAGGTAGGGGCGGTCGTAGCCGCCCGTCGCCCAGGCCTCCTCGATGTTGCACACGTCGCCGTAGGCGTTGATCGACAGCAGGTCGAGGTCCGGGGCGCTCGCCTCGATGTAGGGCCAGGCTCCCGCCCAGGCGTCGGTGCTCGTCGTCGGGTGGTTCGGGTCGGCCTGGTGCACGGCGACGCTCACCTCGTTGACGAAGGCCGCGTACGCGTGCCGGATCTCCTCCAGCTCGGTCCCCGAGTAGCAGTTCTGCAGGCCGAGGATCGCCTCGTTGCCGATGTTCCACATGAGCACGCCGGGGTGGTTCTTGTAGGTCTCGACCCAGCTGACGATGTCCGCCTTGGTCTCCGACTTGTAGCTCGTGTCGGTGCGGTAGTCGATGCAGCCGCCCGAACCCGGCCCGCCGCCGGGCAGGAGCCAGAACCCCATCACCACGCGGATGTCGTGCGCCGCGGCGGAGTCGAGGAGCTGCCGGGTGTCCGCCCCGGTGCCCCAGGTCCGGATGGTGTTGGCACCCATCTCGACGAGCGGCGGCATGTAGTGGTCCGCCGCGCTGAACGCCGGGCCCCAGGTGAAGCCGCGGACCGTGTACGGCTGCCCGTCGACCTCCAGGTCCCAGGCGCCGTTGCCGCCCACCACGTCGACGGTGCTCGGACCCGAGTCCGGTACCGGGACGTCCGGATGGCCGGGGTCGACGTAGCTCGGGTCGCCGGGGTCCGGGTCGGGGTCGCCCGGGTCACCCGGGTCCGAGCCGCCCGTCTCCCCGAAGACCCGCAGCTCCCACAGCGAGTTGCCGTAGCCGCCCGACCGCGCCGTGGACAGCAGCCGCACGTAGCGGGCAGTGCCCTCGACGTCGAAGGCGTCCGTACCGCCGTCGCCCGAGCTGGTCGAGTACACCGTGGACCACGAGGACGCGTCCGCCGAGACCTGGAACTGGTAGGTGGTCGAGTAGGCGGACTCCCAGACCAGCTCGACCCGGTCGAGGTCGGCCGCCGCGCCCAGATCGACCTGGATCCACTGCGGGTCGCTGAACTCGCTGGCCCAGCGGGTGCTCAGATCGCCGTCGACGGCGGCGCTCGCGGGCGTGTAGTCGGGGTTCTCCTCCGACGAGGCGGTAGCGGGCCGGTCCTGCGACAGCAGGACCGGTTCGGCCTGTGCCGAGGCCGCCGGCACGACGAGAGCCGTCGCGGTCAGCAGGCCGGTCGCCAGGACGGCGGCTCGTGCGCGGAGGCGGCGCTCGAGCCGGGCCGCCTGTGCGCCGGGTGATCCGGTGGTGATCATGGTCTTCCTCTCCGTCCGCTCGCCGGCCGGTGCGATGGCCGGTGGCACGGTTCGTCGTTGAGCCTGCCTTCGCGTCGCTCCGGTGCGCCGCGAGTTGGGAGAGCGCTCTTACCTTGCCCATCTTTGACCCGCTCATGAGGAGGCGTCAAGGCTTCGCGGGCGGCCCTTTCTTTGCCGCTTGAACCCGGTATATGGGTGTTAAGGCGATAAGATCAGCCTTCGAGCAGACGACGCTAGGCGCCGGACTGCGCACCACCTCACCCGCACGGGCTCCATGGGAGAGCGCTCTTACTCTGTTAACGTCAGCCTGTGAGCAAGGACCTGCGGCGCCCGGCGCCGACCCTGGAGGACGTGGCGAAGGTCGCCGGAGTCTCCCGCGCAACCGTGTCCCGCGTGATCAACGGCAAGCGCAAGGTCGCGCCGGCGGTGCAGGAGGTAGTGCTCGAGGCAGTGGCCGAGACCGGCTATGTGCCCAACCGGGCCGCGCGGTCGCTGGTCACGCGTCGCACGGGCACGGTCGCCGTCGTCATCTCTGGTGCCGACGCAGACCCGGACATCGAGCTCGACCTGTCGGGCGTCTTCTCCGACCCGTTCTTCGGCCGGGTGGTCGGGTCGCTCGTGCGGACTCTCCGGCCCTACGACGTGCACCCGGTCCTGATGTTCGCCGACAACGGGCAGACCCGGGACCAGGTGGTGTCCTACCTGCGGTTCGCCAATGCCGACGGGGCGCTGCTCGTGTCGACGTACGCCGACGACCCGCTGCCGGAGGACCTGCTGGGTACCGGCCGACCCATCGTGCTGTTCGCCCGACCGGGTCACGCGATCCCGGCGAGCTACGTCGATCTCGCCAACGCCGACGGCGCCCGCCTGGCCGCGAACCACCTGCTCGACCGGGGCTGCCGGAGGCTCGGGGTGATCTCCGGGCCGCTCGACGTGCCCTCCGCGCGCGACCGGCTCGACGGGTTCCGCGACGCGGTGGCACGGCGCGGGCACGCGTTCGTCCCCAGCGCCGAGGGATCCTTCACGTTCGAGAGCGGCGAGTCCGCGATGGCGGACCTGCTCGCGGCGAACCCTGACCTGGACGGTGTCTTCGTCTCGAACGACCTGATGGCCCAGGGCGCCATCCACGTGCTGCAGAGCCAGGGGCGACGCGTGCCGGACGACGTCGCGATCGTCGGGTTCGACGACAGCCCCGTGGCGGTGCAGACCCGGCCCCGGCTCACGACGGTGCGCCAGCCCGTGGAGAAGATGGCGGAGGAGATGGCGCGGATGCTGCTGGAGCAGATCGACGCCGACGAGCCGGCAGTGCGGTCGGCGATCTTCGAGCCGATCCTGGTGGTGCGCGACTCGGCGTGAGTGCGCGCGGCGGGCATCCGGCCGATTTCAGTGACTTCGGTCCGATGGGATGAGATCGGTCAGTTGATTGACCGATCTCATAACAAGCGACCGATCTCATCCGCTCCCGTGTGGGAATCCCTCACGACCGCCCCCCAGCCACCTTGCTAGGTTCCTGAACAAATCGGTCGTCGACGGCGACGACCCTGAACCGGAAGCGAGGTGGTTCCCGTGAGATCTCGTCGCGCACCGCTACTGATCACAGCTCTCGTCACTGCGCTCCTGACGGCAGGGGCGGCGGTCACCGTGCCGGCGGCTGCGGTCACCGCACCGGCGGGCCCCACCGCCGTTGCGGACTGCGGAGCCCCGGCCTGGAGCAGCAGCGCGGTCTACGTCGGTGGCAGTCAGGTCACCCACGCCGGCATCGCGTGGCGCGCCAAGTGGTGGACCCAGGGCGAGACACCCGGCACCACCGGCGAGTGGGGGGTCTGGGAGCGCGTCGGTACCTGCGGCGGCGGTGAGGACCCGACCGACCCGCCCGGCACCGAGGACTTCCCGGTCAGCCAGGCGCAGTTCAACCAGTTCTTCCCCAACCGGAACTCGTTCTACACGTACTCGGGGCTCGTCGACGCGCTCAGCGCGTACCCGGGCTTCGCCAACACCGGCAGCGAGACCGTGCAGAAGCGTGAGGCTGCCGCCTTCCTTGCGAACGTCTCCCACGAGACCGGCGGCCTGGTCCACATCGTGGAGCAGAACACGGCCAACTACCCGCACTACTGCGACACGACCCAGCCCTTCGGCTGCCCGGCGGGTACCGACCAGTACTACGGTCGAGGGCCGGTACAGCTGAGCTGGAACTACAACTACAAGGCAGCGGGAGATGCCCTCGGGATCGACCTGCTGAACAACCCGAGCCTGGTCCAGACCAACTCGGCGATCGCCTGGAAGACCGGCCTCTGGTACTGGAACACGCAGAACGGGCCGGGCACCATGACAGCGCACGCGGCCATGGTGAACGGTGCCGGGTTCGGCGAGACAATCCGGAGCATCAACGGCCGGATCGAGTGCGACGGCGGAAACCCTGCGCAGGTGCAGAGCCGCGTCGACACCTATCTCCGCTTCACCAGCGCGCTCGGCGTGGACCCGGGCGGCAACCTCTACTGCTGATGCAGGTCGACTACTGCTGATGCAGCTCGACATGGTGCGCGCGGGGTGCCCACTCCGCGCGCACCACGCACCAGGGAAGGGGCAGAACAGGAAGTTTTATCGCTGCGATCCCGTCGAGCCTCGACTGGCGGCCGGGCATGCGCGGCGCGTGCCACGATGGCCGCATGCCCCTCGCATCCCGGTACCTCGCCGCCGACGACCGCTACGCCACCATGTCCTACCGCCGGACCGGCCGCTCCGGCCTCGACCTCCCCGCGCTCTCGCTGGGGCTCTGGCACAACTTCGGGGACACCAGCCCGTTCGACACGCAGCGCGCCATCCTGCGCCGCGCGCTCGACCTGGGCGTCACCCACTTCGACCTGGCGAACAACTATGGCCCGCCGTACGGCTCGGCGGAGGAGAACTTCGGGCGGCACTTCGCCGCCGATCTGGCGCCGTACCGCGACGAGCTGATCCTTTCCACGAAGGCCGGCTACGACATGTGGCCCGGCCCGTACGGGGACCACGGTTCCCGCAAGTACCTCATCGCCTCGCTGAACCAGTCGCTCACCCGGATGGGCGTCGACTACGTCGACGTCTTCTACCACCACCGGCCCGACCCCTCGACGCCGCTCGAGGAGACCATGGGCGCGCTCGCCTCGGCGGTCCAGCAGGGCAAGGCCCTGTACGTGGGCGTCTCCAACTACTCGCCGGCGCGGACGCGTGAGGCGGCACGGATCCTCGGCGACCTGGGTGTCCCGCTGCTCATCCACCAGCCGTCGTACTCGATGCTCAACCGGCACATCGAGAACCCGGACCACGAGGACGCGTACGACGGCGGACAGCATGAGTCCCTGCTCGACGTCGTCGGCGAGCTCGGTGTCGGCACCATCGTCTTCTCGCCGCTCCAGCAGGGTCTGCTGACCAACAAGTACCTCGCCGGCGCCGCCCCCGAGGGATCAAGGGCGGCACGCTCCGACTCGCCGTTCCTCTCGTCCGGTGCCCTCACCGAGGACTACCTGAGCCGCGCCAAGGCGCTCGACGAGATCGCCGCAGGCCGGGGCCAGACGCTCGCCCAGCTCGCGCTCGCCTGGGTGCTGCGGGACACGCGTGTGACCTCGGCACTGATCGGCGCGTCGTCGGTGGCGCAGCTCGAGGACAACGTGGCCGCGCTCGAGGCGGGGCCCCTGACCGCCGACGAGATCGGGGTGATCGAGCCCTTCGCCCAGCCCCTCGGCTGAGCCCCCACCCGCACACAGGTACCCCGGTCCGACGTCGGGCGGCGAATCCACACCACTCGTTTCACCGCACTTCACCGAGCTGTCGTGCCGAATCGATCCGTGGAGCGGACCATGAAGGTATCCGCCGCTCGACGGGGAGGGGTCCTGCAAGGTACTGCCCTGAAGTGAAGGAGCACGAGCGTGCCCGAATCGAAGACCGCTACAGTCGTGGGCGCCGGCATGGTCGGCCTCGCCACCGCATGGCACCTGCAAGAACGTGGTGTGGAGGTGACAGTCCTCGACCGGCGTGGCGTTGCGTCCGGAGCGTCCTGGGGCAACGCCGGCTGGCTCACCCCGGGCATGGCGATGCCGCTGGCCGACCCGGCGCTCTGGTCCTACGGCCCGAAGGCGATGCTCGACCCCGACCCCGACGCCGCGCTCAGCGTCCCCTTCCGGTTCGACCGCGCTCTCTGGAGCTTTCTCGTGCGGTTCATGTCGCACGCGACTCCCGGCGAGTGGCAGCGCGCGATGGCCGCCCTCACCCCGATCGACCGGCTCGCGCTCGAGGCGTACGACGAGCTCGAGGCCGGCGGCGTGCACGCGACGTCGTACCCCAGCCGCTGGGTGGTCGGGTTCGAGCGGGAGCGGGAGTCCCGCCCGTTCGTGCACGAGCTGCGCGGTGTGGCGAAGGCGGGCCAGGAGATCCGGCTCTCGCGGGTGCCCGACGGCGTCCGCGTGCCCCACCTCTCCCCGGCCGTCCAGTCGACCTGGACGCTGGAGGGTCAGCGGTACATCGAGCCCGGCCCGTACACGCAGGCACTCGCGACGTCGGTCAGCGCCCGGGGTGCGAAGGTGCTGACGGACTCCCGCGTCGAGGACATCCGTCCGGTGCCCGGTGGCGTCGAGATCGCGGTGCACGGCCACGGCCGGATGACGTCCGACTCGGTGGTGATCGCCACGGGCGCGTGGCTCCCCGGCCTGGCACAGCAGTTCGGCGTACGGACCAAGGTGCAGGCCGGGCGCGGCTACTCGTTCAGCGTGCCGGTGGAGGGCCCGCCGATCGACCACCCGGTCTACTTCCCGGCCCGGCGAGTGGCCTGCACCCCGTACCAGGGGCGCCTGCGGATCGCCGGGACCATGGAGTTCCGGGGGCCCGACGAGCCCTTCCAGGAGGGTCGTGTCCGGGCGATGGTGAACTCGGTCCGCGGGCTCTTCGAGGGCGTCGACCTGGACTCTCGTGAGGACGAGTGGGTGGGCTCCCGACCGGTGACGCCCGACGGGCTGCCGCTCGTGGGCCGGACCGCTGCGCCAGGCATCTACGTGGCCGGTGGCCACGGCATGTGGGGCATAGTGCTCGGCCCGGCGACGGGCCGAGCCCTGGCGGAGCTGATCACCACCGGGCAGACGCCGGAGGAGATCCGGCCGTTCGACCCGCTCAGGTAGTCCGCCGCGGTCGGCCGCTGGGGAAGCGCCGGGTCAGTGCTTCTCGCGCTCGGCCAGCCGGTCGAGCCCATCGAGGATGAGATCAAGGCCGAACTCGAACTCGGTCTGGTCGTCGCACCAGCCCAGCGTGGAGCCGGCGCCCTCGTGCCCCACCTCGGCCAGCATCTCGACCATGTGGGGCAGTTCGTCGGCCATCTGGGCGAGCAGCGCAGTGGCGGCGTCGGCAGCGCCCTCCTTGGCGCTGCCGCCGCCCGCAGACCCCGCCGTGGCGCCGTCCGGCTCGAAGAGCTCCTGGGAGAACCCGAGCGCACGGCTGCCCAGGGCGTGCATCGCGTGGTGGACCAGGTCGTAGGAGAAGCCGCCGCGCCGCATCAGCCCGATGAGCGAGTCGTAGTACCGCACGACGTGCAGGCTGAACGACGTGCGGCTCTCCAGGACCGTCGACGCCCAGGGGTGCCGGAGCAGCACCGTGCGCGCCGTGAGGATCTGCCGGCGCAGTGCCGGCTTCCACGAGGACTCCGGCGCGTCGTCGGCCACGGCTTCCAGCCGGCCGACGGCGTCCTGGATCTCCGCCGCGACGACGTCGACCACGCCGTCCAGCAGGTCCTCCTTGTTGGCGACGTGGTGGTAGAGCGACATCGCCTCGATCCCGAGCTCCCGGGCCAGGCTGCGCATCGTGAGCGACCCGAGGCCGTCGCGGTCGGCCAGGTCTACAGCTGACTCGAGCACCCGGGCGCGGGTCAGGGCGCTTCGCGATGCTGTGCCTGCCGCCCGGGGTGAAGTCATGATCCCGCGATCCTACGTCGCACAGACCCTTGACGGACGTGACCCACGCGCCTACCTTACGGCGTAAGGCTTACACCGTAAGCCTCCTCGAGAAGGAGACGTCATGTGGGGCTGGATCCTCTGGGTGGTCGCGGGGCTGCTGATGGTGGGGCTCGGCGGGTTCCTCGCGCTCGTGGTGATCATGCGTACCAAGAACCGTCGCGGCCTCCTGCTCGTCCGCAGGTTCGGCCGGCGGTTCGGCCGCCCCATGGAGATGCGAACCGCCGGGGAGCCCGGCGCGTCCGCAGCGGTGATCCGGCACGTCGGACGACGTTCGGGCGCGCCGTACGCGACGCCGATCGGGGTGTACCCGCTGGACGACGACTTTCTCGTCTACCTGCCGTACGGACCCGAGGTGGACTGGCTGCGCAACATCCTCGCCGCGGGTTCCGCGGAGCTGCGGGTCGAGGGGCGTACGCACTTGGTGGCGCCGCGGGTCGTCGAGCCGGCCGAGGCGCTGCCTCACCGGTCCACGGCGGACCGTCGCGTCGCGCGACTCTTCGGTGTCACCGACTTCCTCGTGCTGGAGCGTGCGCCGGTCGCCTCGGGCGGCGCCGCGTGAGGGCGGTGGTGCGGGACCGGTACGGTCCTGTCGACGTCCTGCGGGTGACCACGGTGGCCCCGCCCGTCCCGGCGGCCGGAGACGTGGTGGTCCGCGTCCGGGCCGCCTCCCTGAACATGGCCGATCTCGACCACGTGCTCGGCCGCCCGCGCCTGGCACGCCTCGGCACCGGGCTGCGCAGGCCGACCCATCCCCGGGTAGGGGTCGATGTCGCGGGCACCGTCGAGCGGGTCGGCCGCGACGCCTCCGGACTCCAGGTCGGCGACCGCGTCTGGGCCGACCTGTTCGAGGTCGGGCACGGTGCGCTGGCCGACCAGGTGAGCGTCCCGGCGTCAGCCCTCTCGCCGCTGCCGGACGCGGTGTCGTTCGACGTCGCCGCGACCGTCCCGCACTCGGGGTCGCTCGCGTTGCAGGGGTTGCGGGCAGTTGGGCCGATCCGGCCGGGCGAGCGCGTGCTGGTCAACGGGGCGGGCGGCTGCGTCGGGCCGTTCGCGGTGCAGATCGCGAAGGCTCGGGGAGCCGTGGTCACCGCCGTGGATCACGGCGACAAGCTCGCCCTGCTCCGGGAGCTCGGCGCGGACGAGGTCATCGACTACACCCGTGAGGACTTCACGCGGGGTGACCGGCGGTTCGACGTCGTCCTCGATATCGCCGACACGCGGTCCGTCGCGGCGCTGCGCCGCGCCCTGGCCCCGGGCGGGCGGTATGCGCTGATCGCCCGGCGGCTCGGCTCGTTCGCGGAGAAAGCACTGCTCGGCCCGGTGGTCGGCCGGCTGACCGGCACCAGGATCGGCGTGTTCTCCTGGCGTCCGAACCAGCGGGCCGACCTGGAGGAGCTGGCCGGGCTCCTGGTCGCTGGCGACGTCGTGCCGCGGATCGACCGCCGGTACGGTCTCGACGAGACGGTCGAGGCATTCCGCCGGCTGGAGTCCGGCCAGGCGCGAGGCAAGGTGCTGGTCGCGCCATAACCCGGGCGCGGTCGCTTCGAGAACGCGATCATGCACGCTTCGAGACGTTGGACGTGCATGATCGCGTTCTCGACGCGGACTGAGCTGAGCCAGCATCCCGTGGCAAGATCGCGTCGTGACGACTAAGCGCATCCTCATCCTGGCCGGCCGTGGACGTTACGAGGACCCCTGGCACGACCACGCGGCGACGTCGCACGTGGTCGCCGGCGTCCTCGGTGACCTCGGCGTGGTCGAGGTGCGCGGGCTCTTCCGCGACGCGCTGGACGACCTCGACTCCGTGGACCTGCTGGTCGTGAACGGGGGCTCCGGCCGCCGGGACGCGGACTTCGACGGGTCCGACGACGACTGGCTCGGCTTCCACACCCGGCTGGCGGACTGGGCCCGGGCCGGGGGCGCCGTGCTCGGCCTGCACCAGGCGGCGAACACGTTCTACGACGCACCCGGCTGGTCGGACGTTCTCGGCGGGCGGTGGGTGCCCGGTGAGTCGATGCATCCCCCGATCGGCCAGGCGCGGTTCGAGCTCGTCGACGGGCACCCGGTCACGGACGGGCCGGGCGCCGTCGAAGCCTTCGACGAGCGCTACTGCCACCTCCGGGTCGCCCCGGGTGCGCGGGTCCTCGGCACCACCCTGGACGACGACGGTGCCGAGCAGCCCGTCCTGTGGGTCAACGAAGCGCACGGCGGCCGGAGCGTGTACTCGGCGCTCGGGCACGACGCCCGCTCGTTCGCGTCGGAGGGACACCGGGAGCTGCTGCGCCGGTCGGCGTCGTGGCTGCTGACGTAGCACTGTCCGTAGCACTGTCCGAAGGCGACGGTTCGATGGCGACGGTTCGATGAGCTGTCGAGCGACGGTTGTGCTGGTCCGGCCGCCGGGGTCTGCCGGTCACGCTGCTTCGGCGGCCGACGGCGGCTCCGCGGTCGGGTCCGCGGGCGGGTCGGTGCCCGGTGGGGGCAGTGCTTCGATGGCTTCGGGCAGGTGGATGCGGTGGCCGTGGGCGTCGGTGAAGGCCCACCCTGTCTCCAGCAGGGCATCAGCGCTGGTGTCGGTGGTGGGCTTGCCGGCCCAGTGCATGGCGATGCCACGCGCGTCGACCAGCTGATGATGGAACCAGCACAGCAACGCACTGTTCGCGACCGATGTCTGCCCACCATCGGCCCAGTGCCGCACCGCGTGATGAACCTCGCACCGCGACGGCGGCTGATCACATCCCGGGTACACACAGTGCTGGTCGCGGGCGATCACCGCGCGACGCATCTGCCCCGTCACGGTCCGCTGTGCCCGCCCGACGTCGAGCGCCGCACCATCCGGCCCGAACACGATCCTCGTGATCGCGCTGTCGCAGGCCAACCGGCGCAG
>NZ_JBEZZF010000097.1:0-14940 GCF_040639055.1 Promicromonospora sp. NPDC023987
ACCGCGAGGGCTTGGGCCTGTTATACCCTCAGTAATCCGCCGATGCACCTCTGCGGTTCTATCTCGCCACAGTTCTACTTCCTCGCCACAGTTCTACTTCGCCAGAGTTCTATCTCGCCCTGGTTCTACCTCGGCGAGGAGCGGGCGAGCGGTCAGGCCTCGTTCTCTCCGTGGCAGACCTTGTACTTCTTGCCCGAGCCGCACGGGCACTGCGCGTTGCGCGGCGTGCCGGGGAAGGTGCGGCCGTCGCTCGTGGCGGAGGTCGCCTCGCCGTGCAGCGCCGCCCGACGGCGAGCGCCGTCCGACGACTGCATGAACGCCGAGCCCGAGCCGTCCTCGCTCGGTGCCGAGTACGTCAGCGGCTGCTGCCGGTTCGGCGCGTCGAGGCCCTTCGCGAGCAGGATCGGCTCCGTCGCGGCACCGGCCGCGCGGCGCTGCCGCGGTGCGGGCGGCTGACCCTGTCCCTGAGCCGCCGGCGGGACCACCGGCAGCTGCGTCGTGGGCGGGGCGTCCGGCTGGCCGGTACCCAGGCGGCCACGCGGCGGCACCGGTCCAGCAGCCGGCAGCTCCGAGCCGCCGTCACCGGCCTGCTCGGCGCCCGGCTGCTGCACGGTGACCTCGAGGTTGAACAGGAACCCGACCGACTCCTCCTTGATGGCGTCGGTCATGGCCTGGAACAGCTGGAAGCCCTCACGCTGGTACTCGACCAGCGGGTCACGCTGGGCCATGGCCCGCAGCCCGATGCCCTCCTTGAGGTAGTCCATCTCGTAGAGGTGCTCCCGCCACTTGCGGTCCAGCACCGACAGCACCACGCGGCGCTCGAGCTGGCGCATGGCCGGGGACGTCAGCTCGTCCTCACGCGCCTGGTACGCCACCCGCGCGTCGGACAGGATCTCCTCCAGCAGCAGCTCGCCCGTGAGCCGGTCGGCACCGCCTGCCTCCTCCGCGACCTCCTCCGGCGTCAGCGACACCGGGTACACGGCCTTGAGCGCCGTCCACAGGGCGTCCAGGTCCCACTGCTCCGAGGTGCCGCCGGCCGTCGCGTTGGTCACGTAGTCGGTGATGGTGTCGGTGAGGAAGTGCTGGATCTGCTCGTGCATGTCTTCGCCCTCGAGCACCCGGAGGCGCTCGGCGTAGATGACCGTGCGCTGCCGGGACAGCACGTCGTCGTACTTCAGCACGTTCTTGCGGATCTCGAAGTTGCGCGACTCCACCTGGCCCTGCGCCGACATGATGCCGCGCGTGACCATCTTGGACTCCAGCGGCATGTCGTCCGGGAACCCCGCGCGGTTCATCATCGACTCGGCGAGGCCGGAGTTGAACAGACGCATCAGGTCGTCCTGCATGGACAGGTAGAACCGGGACTCGCCCGGGTCGCCCTGACGGCCGGAACGGCCTCGCAGCTGGTTGTCGATCCGGCGGGACTCGTGACGCTCCGTACCGAGCACGTAGAGGCCGCCGGCCTCCGTGACCTCGTCGTGCTCGGTCGCGACGCGGTCCTTCGCCTTCTCCAGCGCCTGCGGCCAGGCCGCCTCGTACTCGTCGGGCGTCTCGACCGGGTCGAGCCCGCGCTCGGCGAGCTCGGCGACCGCGAGGTACTCGGCGTTGCCGCCGAGCATGATGTCGGTACCGCGGCCGGCCATGTTCGTGGCGACCGTGACGGCGCCCTTACGGCCCGCCATCGCGACGACGGCGGCCTCACGCTCGTGCTCCTTCGCGTTCAGCACGTTGTGCGGCACGCCGGCCTTCTTGAGCTTCGAGCTCAGGAGCTCCGACTTCTCGACGCTGGTGGTACCCACGAGAACCGGCTGGCCGTAGGCGTGCCGCTCCACGATGTCCGCGACCACCGCGTTGAACTTGCCGTCCTCGTTCTTGTAGACGAGGTCCGGCTGGTCGATGCGCTGCGGGTCCTTGTTCGTCGGGATCGGGACGACGCCGAGCGTGTACGTGCTCTGGAACTCGGCGGCCTCGGTCTCGGCCGTACCGGTCATCCCGGCGAGCTTGCTGTACTGGCGGAAGTAGTTCTGGAGGGTGATCGTGGCGAGCGTCTGGTTCTCCGCCTTGATCTCCACCCCCTCCTTGGCCTCGATCGCCTGGTGCATGCCCTCGTTGTAGCGGCGGCCCGCGAGGATCCGGCCCGTGTGCTCGTCGACGATCATGACCTCGCCGTTCAGCACGACGTAGTCCTTGTCGCGCTTGAACAGCTCCTTCGCCTTGATCGCGTTGTTGAGGAACCCGATCAGCGGCGTGTTCAGCGACTCGTAGAGGTTGTCGATGCCGAGGTAGTCCTCGATCTTCGCGATGCCCGGCTCGAGCACGCCGACGGTGCGCTTCTTCTCGTCGACCTCGTAGTCGGCGGCCGTGTCGGCGTCGCCCGTCTTGGCCCTCAGCCGCCGCACGACCTTCGCGAACTCGTTGTACCAACGGTTCGCGTCGCCCGCCGCCGGCCCGGAGATGATGAGCGGCGTCCGCGCCTCGTCGATGAGGATCGAGTCGACCTCGTCGACGATGGCGAAGTTGTGCCCGCGCTGCACCAGGTCGTCGGTGGACCAGGCCATGTTGTCGCGCAGGTAGTCGAAGCCGAACTCGTTGTTCGTGCCGTACGTGATGTCCGCCGCGTACATCTCGCGGCGCTGCGCCGGCGTCTGGCCCGACAGGATCACGCCGGTGGTCATGCCCATGAACCGGAAGACGCGGCCCATCAGGTCACCCTGGTACTTGGCCAGGTAGTCGTTGGTGGTGATCACGTGGACGCCGTCGCCCGCCAGCCCGTTGAGGTACGCGGCGGTCGTCGCCACCAGCGTCTTGCCCTCACCGGTACGCATCTCGGCGATGTTGCCGAGGTGCAGTGCCGCACCACCCATGATCTGGACGTCGAAGTGTCGCTGGCCGAGCGTGCGGCGGGCCGCCTCGCGGATCGCCGCGAACGCCTCCGGCATGAGCTCGTCCAGGCTGGCGCCGTGCTCCAGCCGTTCCCGGAAACGTGCGGTCTCCTCACGCAGCTCGGTGTCGCTCAGCTCGACGAAGCTGGGCTCCAAGCGGTTGACCTGCTCAGCCACAGAGTGCAGCTTCTTCAGGACACGTCCTTCGCCTATGCGCAGGACCTTGTCGAGGATGGACACGCGGGTTCTCCCAGGTCGTCGTCAAGTTTCGCCGTCGTCCATCGTAGGCCGTAAACCCGGGCTCGTGGCCCAATGAACGACTGCGGATCGGCAGGTTCGCTCCAGGGGTAACGAACACGGGCGCTCACAGGTTCCTGTGCACGCCCACCGCGCTCCTGCGGATAAAGTGGCAGTCATCGCCCACCCGCCCGCGCTCGCGCGGTAGCCGGCCCGTACTCGTCCCGGGTTCCCACCCGGCGCACCAGGCACGACGCCGTCTGTCCACGAGCCCCGACAGGACGGCACGGACGTGCTCCCGGTACTACTTGCCCATGGGGTCCTGGCTCTGGCCGCCCCAGCTCTCGTGAAATCGCTGGGCCGGCGCGCCTTCTGGGTGCTCGCCCTCGGCCCGGCAGGGGCGACGATCTACGCCCTGTCGCAGACGGCGGCCGTCCTGGACGGCCGCCCGCCCGCGGAACACCTGCCCTGGATCCCCGCGCTGGGCTTCGCCATCGACCTCCGGCTCGACCCGCTGTCCTGGGTCATGCTGCTCGTGGTCGGGGCCGTCGGCACCCTGGTGCTGCTCTACTGCAGCGCGTACTTCGCCCATGACGCGCGCGGTCTCGGCCGTTTCGGCGGCTACCTCGTGGCGTTCGCCGGAGTCATGACCGGCCTGGTCATCGCGGACGACCTGATCCTGCTGGTCGTCTTCTGGGAGCTCACCTCGGTGTTCTCCTACCTCCTGATCGGCCACTACTCCCACCGCACCTCGTCCCGCCGCGCCGCCATGCAGGCGCTCCTGGTGACCACGGCAGGCGGCCTGGCGATGCTGGTCGGCGTGGTCGTGCTCGGTGTGACCGCAGGCACCTGGAGCCTCTCGGAGGTGATCGCCGACCCACCGTCCGGCACCGCGGTCACCGTGGCCGTGGTCTGCCTGCTGGCCGGCGCCGCCACCAAGTCCGCGCTCGTGCCGACGCACTTCTGGCTGCCCGCCGCGATGGCGGCCCCCACACCCGTCTCCGCCTACCTGCACGCCGCCGCCATGGTGAAAGCAGGCATCTACCTGATCGCGCGGTTCGCACCCGCATTCTCGGACCTCGCCGCCTGGCGCACGGTGGTGCTCGTGCTCGGCAGCGCGACGCTCCTGCTCGGGGGCTATCGCGCACTGCGCCAGCACGACCTCAAGCTCGTCCTCGCGTTCGGCACGGTCTCCCAGCTCGGGCTGCTCACGCTGCTGCTCGGCTACGGGACCCGGGCGACGGCGCTGGCCGGCCTGGCCCTGCTGGGCGCCCACGCCATGTTCAAGGCGTCGCTGTTCCTCGTGGTCGGCGTCATCGACGCGGCGACCGGTACCCGTGACCTGCGCCGGCTCGCCGGCGTCGGACGTCGGCTGCCGGTCACGGCCCTGGCAGCCACGCTCGCGACGGCGTCGATGATCGGCCTGCCGCCGTTCGCCGGCTACGTCGCCAAGGAGGCAGCGCTCGCGGCCTGGTCGCACGACGGCGATCTGCTGGGCAAGATCATGATCTGCGTCGTCGCGGTCGGGTCCGCGCTCACCGTCGCGTACGGGCTCCGGTTCCTCTGGGGCGCCTTCAAGCCCCGCCTGCGATCCCTGCCGGACCGGGAGAGCCTCCCGAAAGGTGCCGGTGGCGACGCCCGGAAAGAGACTGGAGCCGCGCCCGACGAGCCGCCCGCCACGCTGGACGCCGCCCCCGCGACCGTGCACCCCCAGCCGTTCTGGATGGTCGCGCCGCCGCTCACCCTCGCCCTGCTCGGCCTCGCCGTCGCACTCGTACCGCAGGTCGGCCAGAAGCTGCTCGGCCCGTACGCGAACACCTACCCGAGCGGCGACCCGGGGCACCTCACCCTCTGGGAGGGATTCACCCCGGTCCTCGCGGTGACCGCCGCGATCCTCCTCCTCGGTGCACTCGCCTTCTGGCAGCGCGATCGCCTGGAGCGCGTACAGGACGCGCTGTGGTTCCCCGACGGCGCCGACGTGGTCTACCGGCGGCTCATGCGGAAGCTGGACCGGCTCGCCGCCGACGTCACCGCGGGTACCCAGCGCGGCTCCCTGCCGCTGTACCTCGGCATGATCCTCGTCGTGCTCGCCGTCGGCCCCGGGTTCGCGCTGGCGGCCGGCCTGGTCGGACAGCCCGCCGGTGGAGGCCTCCCCGTCGCCGCCGGCGCCGTCGGACGCGACGGCGTCCTCCACCTCGGGCCGTTCGCCCTGGTGCCGTGGGACCGCCCCGCCCAGCTCGTCATCGTCCTGGTGGTCGTGGTGGCCGCCGTCCTGACGGCCCGCGCGCGGCGGCGGCTGAAGGCAGTGTTCCTCGCTGGCGTGGCCGGGTACGGCAACGCCGCCCTGTTCCTGCTGCACGGCGCACCGGACCTCGCACTGACCCAGGTGCTGTGCGAGACGCTGACCCTGGTGGTGATGGTGCTGGTGCTCCGGCGCCTGCCGCCGTACTTCTCCGACCGGCCCCTGGCGGCGAGCCGCTGGGTACGGCTCGCCATCGGTGTGCTCACCGGGCTGGTCGTCATGCTGTTCGTGGCGGCGGCGCCGCTCGTCCGGGTGCACCTGCCGGTATCCGTGGACTTCGCGGAGGAGGCGGAGGCGTTCGGCGGCGGGCACAACATCGTCAACGTCACGCTCGTCGACATCCGCGCCTGGGACACCGTGGGCGAGATCTCGGTGCTCCTGGTGGCCGCCACCGGCGTCGCGTCGCTCGTCTTCCTGCGCCAGCGCAGCGGCGACGTCCTCCGCATGGACCCGGCAGACGGGGACCGGTCCTCCGAGCAGGCCGCGACCGCCGGCTCCCGACAGGTCCGGCAGGGCACCTGGCTGGTCGCCGGGCCGACGCTCGACCCCGACCAGCGGTCCGTGCTGTTCGAGGTGCTCACCCGCGTGCTGTTCTACCCGATGATCCTGTTCGCCCTGTTCCTGCTGTTCAGCGGGCACAACGCACCGGGTGGCGGGTTCGCGGCCGGCCTCGTCGCAGGTCTGGCGCTCGCCGTCCGCTACCTGGCCGGTGGCCGGTACGAGCTGGGTGAGGCAGCGCCGGTGCACCCGGGCCTCGTCCTCGGGACCGGGCTGTTCCTGTCGGCCGGTGTCGGGCTCGTCGCGCTGCTCGCCGGCCAGGCGGCGCTCGAGAGCACGATCCTCCATCTGTACGTGCCGGTGCTGGGTGAGATCCACCTCGTCACCAGCCTCTTCTTCGACATCGGAGTGTTCCTCGTGGTCATCGGCCTGGTCATCGACATCCTGCGTACCTTCGGCGCGGAGCTGGACCGGCAGGCCGAGCCGTTCGCCCAGGCCGTCGGCTCGCACGGACGCGCGGGACGCCACGCCGGAGGTGAGCGCGCATGATCGTGCTGGACACCGTGCCCTCCGGCGCCCTGCTCCTCGCGGTGGGCGTGCTGTTCGGCGCGGGTGTCTACCTGCTGCTGGAGCGGTCGCTCACCCGGGTGCTGCTCGGCTTCGTGCTGCTGGGCAACGGCGCCAACCTGGCGATCCTCGTGGCGGGCGGACGGGCGGGCGCGCCGCCGATCACCCATTCCGGTCCCGAGACGGAACCGATGAGCGACCCCCTGGCGCAGGCCATGATCCTGACGTCCATCGTGATCACGCTCGCCCTGGTCGCGTTCGTGCTGGCCATGGCATATCGCTCCTGGCAGCTGCACGGCCACGACGAGGTGCAGGACGACCTGGAGGACACCCGCATCGCGCGGCTCGCTGTCGCGGACGTGCCGTCGTACGCCGACAGCGACTCGGAGGAGTCAGGCTCCACCCTCGCCGAGGAAGCGGCGACGGCACGGGACGAGGTAGCTCTCCCGGACCCGAGCGTCGATCTGCCGACCCGGGGGCGGGACGGCTCATGAACCTGTGGACCATCCAGACCCTCGTGCCGCTGCCGGTGCTGGTGCCGCTGTTCGCAGCCGGCCTCGCGCTGGCCCTGCACCGGTACGAGCGGGTCCAGCGCATCATCTCCGTCGTCGCCCTGTCCGTGGCGGTCGCGGCCGCAGCCGGCCTCGTGGTCGCGGCGAACGACGGGCCAGTGGTTGTCGACCTCGGCGGCTGGGCCGCACCGGTCGGGGTCAACCTGGTGGCCGACCCGCTGGCCGCGATCATGCTGCTCGTCAGCAGCATCATGCTGCTCTGCGTGCTGCTGTACTCGATGGCACAGGGCATCGCCGACAGCAACGAGCGCACGGCACCGACGACGAAGAACGCGAAGCTCCTGCGTGAGGCGCTGGAGGCGCAGGACCCGGATGCCGACGAGTCGGGGCGCCGCGACGCCCTGCCCGTCGCGATCTTCCACCCGACGTACCTGATCCTGGCCGCAGGGGTGGCGGACGCCTTCCTCGCCGGTGACCTCTTCAACCTCTACGTCGGGTTCGAGATCCTGCTGGCCGCCTCGTACGTGCTGCTCACGCTCGGCGGCACCAGCGAACGTATCCGGGCGGGCAGCGTCTATGTGGTCGTCGCGCTGCTCAGCTCGATCGTGTTCCTGCTGGCCGTCGGCCTGGTCTACGCCGCGACGGGCACCGTGAACATGGCCCAGCTCGCCGAGCGCCTGCCCGACATCGATCCCGGCGTGCGGCTGGGGATCCAGGCCCTCCTGCTGCTCGCCTTCGGGATCAAGGCGGCCATCTTCCCGCTCTCCGCGTGGCTCCCCGACTCGTACCCGACGGCGCCCGCGCCGGTCACCGCCGTGTTCGCGGGCCTGCTCACCAAGGTCGGCGTCTACGCCATCCTGCGTACCCAGACCCTCCTCTTCCCGTCGAACGAGAAGCTGGAGGCGGTCCTGCTCGTGCTGGCCCTCGCCACGATGCTCGTCGGGATCCTGGGTGCGGTGGCGCAGGACGACGTGAAACGTCTGCTGTCCTTCACCCTGGTGAGCCATATCGGCTACATGATCTTCGGGGTCGCGCTCGCCACCCAGGCGAGCACGGCGGCCGCCATCTTCTACGTGGTGCACCACATCACCGTGCAGACTGCCCTGTTCCTGGTCGTCGGCCTGATCGAGCGCCGCAGCGGCACCACGTCGCTCGACCGGCTGGGCGGTCTCGCACGGCTGGCCCCCGGCCTGGCGATCCTGTTCTTCGTCCCCGCGATGAACCTCGCGGGCATCCCGCCGCTGTCGGGGTTCCTCGGCAAGGTGGGGCTGCTCGAGGCCGGCGTGTTCGACGGCTCCGCGCTCGCCTGGGTGCTCGTCGCCGGTTCGGTGGTCACCTCCCTCCTGACCCTGTACGCGGTGATCCGGGCCTGGAACAAGGCGTTCTGGCAGGCCTCCACCGACAAGGAGCCCCTGCCGGAGCAGGCCCCGCTGCCCTGGGGCATGGTCGGCCCGACGGCGGCGCTGGTCGCCGTCGGCGTGAGCCTCACCGTGGTGGCGGGTCCGCTCTACGACTACGCCGAGCGGGCAGCCGCCACCGTCATGGACGGGCACACCTATATCGAGGCGGTGTTCCCCGACGGGGCGCCCCGTGGCACGGGCGAGTCCAACGACGTCACGGACGAGGCCCAGGAGGACCAGCCATGACCGATACCGACGACGCCGAGCGCCCGTGGCGCCGTCGGGCCCGGCGGCTCACCAGGCTGTGGCCGACGATGGCTGTGGGCGCCGTGATCTGGGTGCTGCTGTGGGGCGACCTGTCCTGGGCGAACGTGCTGTCCGGCATGGCGCTCGGAGCGCTCGTCGCCGTGGCGTTCCCGTTGCCGCCGTTCGGCACGGCCGCGACCCTGCGGCCGGGCCGGCTGCTGCGCCTGGCCGGCCGGTTCGTCTCGGACCTCGTGCTCGCGTCGTTCCAGGTGGCGTGGTCCGCGGTGACGCCGGGGCTCACCCCGGCGGGCGGACTGGTGTCCGTGCAGCTCAGGACCCGGTCCGACCTGTTCATCGCCACGACCGCCGGGCTGTCGTCCATGGTGCCGGGCACCCTCGTCATCGACCACGACCAGCCCAGCGGGACCTTGCGGCTGCACGTGCTCGACCTCGACGGATCGGGCGGCGACGACGCCGTGCGGGAGTCGACACTGGCCCTGGAGGCGCGGGTCCTGCGCGCCTTCGCATCTCACGACGAGCTGGTCCGGGTCGGCCTGGCCGATCCGTTCGGCCGGCCCGCACCCACGCCGGGCAAGGAGGTACAGCGATGATGATCGCCGTCGGGGTGGTGGCGACCGTGCTCCTCGCCGTGGGGGCGCTGCTCGCCGTGGTCCGGATGGAGCGCGGGCCGTCGATGCTGGACCGCACGGTGGCCTTCGACGTGCTGACCACTGCGCTCGTCGGCGCCATCGCCGTCGAGGCGGCGCTGTCCCGGCGCACGGAGTCGGTGCCCATCCTCGTGGTGCTCTCGATGGTCGGTTTCATCGGGTCGGTGACGGTCGCCCGCTTCGCCGCCGTCGAACCGCCCAAGCGGGAGCAGCCCGACGACGGAGGGTCGGCGGAGCCGGCCCCGACCGACCACGACGACGTCCGGAGGGATACGCCATGACCGTCGTGACCGACGTGGCCGCAGGCATCTGCCTGCTGCTCGGAGCCTTCTTCTCGTTCTCGGCCGGCGTCGGCGTGGTGCGCTTCGACAACCTGCTCTCGCGGATGCACGTCGTGGCCAAGCCACAGGTGCTCGGGATGCTGCTGCTCCTCGCCGGTGTGGCACTCCGCCTGCTGGACTGGACGTCGGCGACCATGCTCCTGCTGGTCGCGGTCTTCCAGCTCCTGACGACTCCCGTCGGGGCGCACATGGTGGGCCGCGCAGGCCTGCGCACCGGGAACGTCGCCCCCGTGCTCCGCCAGGCCGAGGGCGACCAGCCCGTGGATCCGCTCGAGCCGAAGCCGGACGCGGACAGCTGAGGTCCGGTCGGCCTGGGTTACCGGGCCGAGGTCAGCGAGCCGAGATCAGTGCGGTCCTGAGCCGATGACCGGCTCGGTCGCTGGCTCCGACGAGACGTCGGGTCCCTCGTCCAGGCCCCCGTCCGGCCTCGCGCCCCGACCCTGGTCGGGGCGTGCGCTCCGCCGCGCCTGCGCGTCGCGCATCCGCTCGGCGGCGGCGTAGCCGAGCGCCGCCTCGGCCGCCTCGTCGGCCAGCGCCAGGCCCGCCGTGCCGTACAGGTGGAACACGGCATCGGCACCGTGCCGCTCGAGCTCGGCCACGTCGTCGTCGTACCGCGCGACGGCGGCGACCGTGCCGTCGAAACCGCTCGCGCGCAGCTGGGACAGCGCGATGAGGTTCGCCGCGTGGAAGGGCATGGCGAGGATCGCCAGCTTGACGGCTCCGGCGCTGCGCACCCGGCCCCAGAACTCGATGTCCGTGGCATCGGCCTGCACCACGGTGAAGCCTTCGTTCCGCAGGGTGATGACGCGCGCCGGGTCGTGCTCGACACCCATGGCGGCCATGCCGTAGTCGTCGCACAGCTGACGGACGGCGCCCCTGCCGACCCTGCCCATGCCGAGCACGATCGCCTCCGCGCCGGACACGTCGATGAGCTGTTCCTCAGGGTGCAGCCACTCGTTGGGCTTGGACGGGAAGCGCTTGGCGAGCCGGATCGCGAACTCGTTGCCGCGGGTGTTGACGGCCGAGGACAGCACGAAGCTGCCGGCGACGGCGACAGCGAGGACCACGAGCCACTCGTCGTGCAGCATGCCGGCCTGCGAGCCGACGGCGACCACGATCAGACCGAACTCCGAGTAGTTGGTCAGCACGAGGCCGGTGAGGATCGCCGTGCGCTTGCGCAACCGCGTCAGACGCAGCAGGACCGCCGTCGCGACTGCCTGGAACGGCAGCATGAGCAGCAGCAGGACCCCGATCGCCGCGGCCTGCCAGGTCAGCTGGCCCGAGAACCCGATGGAGACGAAGAAACCGACGAGCAGCAGTTCCTTGAGGGTGAACAGGTTGCGCGACAGCTCCGTGGCGGCCGGGTGACCGGCCAGGAGCATGCCGAGGACGAGCGCGCCGAGATCGCCTTTGAGCCCGACGGCGTCGAACAGCGCGTAGCCAGGACCGAGCGCGACCGCCACGCCGAACAGCGCCTGCAGCTCGCCGTGGCCCACCTTCGACCACACCCTGCGCAGCACCCAGGCGCCGGGGATCAGCAGCACGAGGGCAAATGCCCACAGGCTCGGCGGATGGTCGGAGGACACGGACAGGAAGACGACGGCGATCAGGTCCTGCATGACCAGTACGCCGATGGCGATCCGGCCGTAGAGGGCGGACTGGTCGGAGCGCCCGTCGAGCACCTTGACCACGAACACCGTCGAGGAGAACGACAGGGCGAGCCCGAGGAACGCGAGAACCCCCAGCCCCTCGCCCGCGAGCATCGAGAACCCGATCACGCCGAGCAGGCCGAGAAAACCGATGGCTATCGCGATGCTGACCAGGAGGTGTGCCACGGTGGTGAGCCACACGTCCTTGCGCAGCAGGGTCTTGACGTCGAGCTTGAGGCCGATGCCGAACAGCAGCAGCGTCACGCCCAGGTCGGCGACCGTCTCCAGGTAGTCCGGCTCGGCGACGCCCGCCCCGTGCAAGGCGAATCCGGCCACCAGAAATCCCACCAGGGGCGGTAGCCGGAGCAGCACCGCACCTAGTCCGGCCGCAACTGTTACGGCCAGGAAGATCGCAGCGGTGGCCATGCCATGAGTTTAGTCGCCGCGTGTTTCAGGGATTGACCGTCGCGGCACGCAGAGCGGGTGAAAGGGTGCCCTTGCTCTCGACCACCACCCGCTCCAGCCCCAGCCACCGCGCCATCGCGCCGAGCTCTGCCGCCAGGCGCGCCGGCGTCTCCTCGGTCAGCGCCGGCTCGGAGTGCGCGGACTGCACCCGCAGGACCCCCGCTGCGCGGTCCGCCTTGAGGTCTACCCGGGCCGTGAGCTGCTCGTCCTCGAGGAACGGCAGCACGTAGTACCCGTCGACGCGCTGGGCGGCCGGCGTGTAGATGCCGATCCGGTACCGCATCCCGAAGAGGCGTTCGAGCCGCTTGCGCTCCCACACCAGCGGGTCGAACGGCGCGAGCAGCGCCTGCCCGGTGGCCCGCCGCGGGCGGACGGCGTCGCGGTGCAGGAGCCACTGCTCGGACCCGCCGGCGACGCGGACGGGCAGCAGCACCCCGTCCTCGACGAGACCGGCCAGGGCCTGGTCCGCCACGGGACCCCTGAGCCGGTAGTAGTCCTTGATGCAGCGCGCCACGCCGATGCCGTGGGCCCGAGCGCCCAGCTCCAGCAGGGCCCGTTTGGCCTCGGCCTCGGGCACCTCCCCGAGGGCCGACGGCGGCAGCACGCGCTCCGGCAGGTCGTACAACCGCTCGAACTGCGCGTTCCGCCCCGCCGAGACCACCTCGCCCGTGAAGAACAGGTGCTCGACGACGCGCTTCTCCGTGCTCCAGTCCCACCAGGTGCCCCGCTTGCGGCGCACCGACCGCCCCTCGGAGACGAACCGGTCGTGGATCTGGGACGCCGACAGCGGCCCCTCTGCCGCGACCAGGTCGCGCACCTCGGCGACCTGCGGGGCGTCGGGCAGCCGCACACCGTCCAGCTCACGCCAGTCGTACTCCTGCGCGAACCACCGCCGTCGGAAAGCCAGCAGCGGCCACACGTGCGGTGGCACGTAGGCGGCCACGTGCGCCCAGCTCTCCACGAGCCGTCGGTCGGCGACGACTGCCTTGCCCCCTCGCCGGGCGAACCTGCCCGACGCCGTGGCCCGGTCCAGCAGGTCGGTGTCGTACGGGCCGAGGCGCGAGAACAGGGGCAGCAGATGCGCTCGGGCGAGGACGTTGACCGAGTCGATCTGGAGCAGGCCCAGCCGGTCGATCACGCCCTGCACGTGTCGCATGGTGCGCGGCCCGTCGGTGCGCGGGCGGTTCAGGCCCTGCGCCGCGACAGCGATCCGGCGTGCCTGGCCAAGAGAGATCGATTCCACACCCCCATGCTGCCCGCCCTCACTGACACTCCCGCCCACGCCGTCGTTGAGTGTTGGGTATTTGCGCCTCCCCGGCCGTCTGAGGCGCAAATATCCAACACTCAACGGGGCGGGGGGTGGGGTGTGGATGAGTGGCCGGCCGGTCGGGGTTCGGGGAGGGTGGTCGGGTGCATCCCGTCCGCTCGCTCGCCCGCCTGCTGCTGCCCGTCGCCTGCCCGTGCGGCGAGCTCGACGTGCGGTGGTGCGCGCGGTGTGCGGCCCTCCTGGCCGGGTCACCCGTCCGGGTCGAACGCGACGCGCCCCGGCTGGACCGGCTCGACGGGGTCCCACCCGTGCCGGTGTGGGCGCTGGCGCCGTACGCCGGGCCGGTGCGGGACGTCGTCGTGCACTGGAAGGACCGCGGGCGGGCCGACCTGGACCGGCTCCTCGCGCCCGCACTCCGCGGCGCAGCGGCCCAGCTCGGTCCCGTGCTCTCCCCCGCGCTCGGCGGTGCGCCGGTCGCCGTCGTGCCCGTGCCGTCGACCGCCGCGGCCCGGCGGGCCCGGAGCCGCGACCCCGTGTCCGTCCTGGCCCGGACCGTGGCCGGCGGCCTGCACGACGCCGGGGTCCGCGCCCGCGTCGTGCCCGCCCTCGCCCGGCGCAGCTCCGGGCGGGACCAGGTGGGCCTCGGCGCCCGTGCCCGCGGCCGCAATCTCGCGGGTGCCGTCCGCATGACGAGACATGGAAGCCGGACGCTCGGACAAAGATCCGCCTGCATTCTTGTGGACGATGTCCTGACCACCGGTGCCACCCTGGCCGCCGTCGAGCGTGCCCTCGAACAGGACGGCCACGATGTGCTGGGCGCAACGGTGCTGGCAGCGACGCCGTCCCCGGCGGCGGCCTCCGATCCGGTCGGGCGCCCGCTGTCCGCCGTCGGCGAAATACTGGTCAAAACCTGAAAGTCCGACCGATCTCTGTCACCTTGTTCACTATCCGTTGGGACTGTCGTTACCCAGGCGACGGAGTTAGCCTGAACGTTCCACGCAGGATCCGAGCCCCGACGATGCGGTCGAGGCGTACGCGACGGGAGGTGGTTCGTGCCCGGCACCGATTGCAGGGGGTGCCATAACGAGTAGGACGGGCGCACGCCGCCGGCAAGGGACGGCGTGGCCCAGAGTTCCCGGAGCGGAGATACGCACATGGAAATTGTCGTTGTCGGCAGGCACACGGACGTGGCGGACCGGTTCCGCCAGCACGTCGAGGAGAAGCTCGCCAAGGTCGAGCTGCTGTCTCCCTACGTACGTCGGGTGGATGTGGAAGTCACGCACGAGAACAACCCGCGACTCTCCGAGAATCGTGAACGAGTAGAGCTCACACTGCGCGCGAAGGGTCCGGTGATCCGCGCGGAGGCCGCAGCGGACGACCGCTTCGGCGCCCTGGACCTCGCAATCGACAAGCTGAACGAGCGCCTGCGCCGCGCCCGGGACCGGCGCAAGGACCACCGGAACAACAAGGTGCTCCCGCCCGTGGATGTCCGCCCTCTGGACGAGATCCTGAACTCCGACAGTGATGCGTCCGGCAACGCGCCGGAGCCGCAGATCTCGACCCCTGCGGCACTGTCCGCACCGGGCGACTCCGTGGAGACCACCATCGGCGACTCCCCCGTGGTGATCCGGCAGAAGCTCCACCACGCGGACCCGATGACCCTCGACGACGCCGTCTACGAGATGGAGATGGTGGGCCACGACTTCTACCTGTTCATCGACAAGGAGACGTCGCGTCCGTCGGTGCTGTACAAGCGCAAGGGCTGGTCGTTCGGAGTGATCCAGCTCGACAACACCTGCGGTTCTGCGCCGGTCACCGACCTGACGTGACCTGACCGGGCCGGGGTTCGAGCCCGTCGGTCGAGCTTGTCGGGACGCGGTCTCGACAAGCTCGACCCCCGAGACAG